>PUNP01000916.1 GCA_003551785.1 Candidatus Brocadiaceae bacterium
AAAGATATCAGCAACTCTCTCAGCGCCCTTTATCACCCGGAGAAAATTGTCAGCACTGAAGTCGATGGATATACGTCCGCCACTATAAGGAGCTCCAAGATCATATCAGCCGTCAGAGACGGATTGAATAGGGGCGTCTACAGCTATTAGATCCCGTTGAGCAATTCTTTTTTGTTCTAAATATACGACGTATAGGACTTATAAGACTTATAGAGCCTATACTCTCCAACATATCCAGATTGTACAGCAGGCTCTAAAATAATGGATTTTGACTTTTCTATATAATCGGGATAACTTTTATAAGGAGGTCGGGGCTATGTTTTTGAGAACGGTAAAATCAGAAGGAATCGCTCATATATCGTATATTGTGGGAGATGGAGACCGGGCGACTGTTATTGACCCGCGTCGTGACGTTCATACCTACCTTGAGATCGCAGCGAAAAAAGGCACCCGAATTACCCATATCTTCGAGACACACAGGAACGAAGACTATGTCATAGGTTCAAAAGACCTGTCCGAACATACCGGTGCCGATATTCATCATGGAAGCGCGCTTGATTTCCAATACGGAAGCCCGGTATCGGAAGGTGATGCGTTTGACTTCGGTGATATACGCCTGCGGGTCCTGGAGACACCCGGTCATACCTTCGAAAGCATTTCACTCGTCATGACGGACAAAAATTACGGTGACATGCCGGTAGGTGTTTTCACCGGGGACGCCCTGTTTGTGGGGGATGTGGGGCGCACTGATTTCTTCCCTGACCGCGCCCGTGAAGTCGCCGGACTCCTTTATGACAGCATTTTCGGGAAACTGCTGCCTCTGGGGGATCAGACCATATTATACCCTGCCCACGGTGCAGGCTCCGTGTGTGGGGACAGCATGGCGTCGCGCGAGTTTTCCACGCTTGGCCTTGAACGGAAATACAACCCGGCACTGCAGAATACCGACCGTGAGGACTTCATCAATTACAAGATGGCTGAAAAGCATTATAAGCCGCCATATTTCGAAAAAATGGAGAAATATAACCTCGAAGGCGCCCCGCCGCTGGCCGAACTGCCCCGTCCCGTCCCGTTCACACCGGACGACGTTGAGGATGCTGTTGAAAATGGTGCGGTGCTGGTTGATTTGCGCAGCCCGGAGGCTTTTGCCGGAGCGTTTATCCCCGGCAGCCTGGCTGTTCCTCTAGATATGGTGCCGGCATATATCGGTTATCTGGTCGGTTATGACCGCGACCTGATTCTTATCCCGGAAACCAGGGAACAGGTTCGCACGGCGGTGCGATACCTCATACGCATGGGCTATGACCGTATACCGGGGTATCTTGAGGGCGGTGTCCATGCCTGGGAGGTAAGCGGACGCCGTTACGACCGTATCGGCACTCTGCATGCGAAAGACCTCGAGGCGCGTTTGAAGGACGACAGCACATCATTCACTCTCCTGGACGTCCGGAAGATCACTGAATATGAAGAAGCCAGGCTGGAAGGTGCCACTCATATTTTCCTGGGCGAGTTGCAGGACCGCATAGATGAGCTTGACAAGGATAAGCCCGTGGTAACGTTCTGTGGCAGCGGAGCACGGGCGGTAATCGCCGCATCAATACTCAAACGGCACGGATTCACCCAGGTCGAGGACAACCTCGGCTCGATGGCCGCCTGCTCACGTATAGGCTGTGAGATTAAGAAAGGATGATGATCGCATCACTCGGACAGGCGGACTTGCAGACGTCACATTGTGTGCATTTTTCGGTGTCGATCTCATGCTTTTCATACGGCCGCATCTCAATGGCTTCGGCCGGACAGTTCTGCGCGCAGATCGTGCACCCGATACAATCATCGGTCACCCGATATTCTATAAGCGTTTTGCAGCTAAGTGCCGGGCATCGACCGTCGATATGGGCCTGGTACTCGCTCCTGAAGTGCTCCAGCGTGGAGGTCACCGGGGTGGGCGCTGTTTTTCCGAGTCCGCACAGGCTGCCCTTGCTGACAAAACGGCAGAGTTCTTCAAGTTTTTCAATATCTCCCTCTTTCCCCATTCCCGCACAGAGGCGTTCAAGTATCTCCAGCATCCGGCTCGTGCCGACCCGGCAGAAAGTGCAGCGACCACAGGATTGGTCCTGGGTGAACTCCAGGAAGTAGCGAGCGATATCCACCATACAGTCGTCCTCATCGAGCACGACTAAACCACCCGAGCCCATCATTGTTCCAGCCTCGGTAAGGTCTTCATAATCCACCGGCAGATCGGCAAGGTGTGCGGGCACGCATCCGCCGGAGGGGCCGCCGACCTGCACGGCTTTCAGTTCTTTGCCGCCGGGCACCCCGCCCCCTACCTTTTCGACGATATCCCTGAGCGTGATGCCCATAGGCACTTCAATCAATGCCCCCCGGCTGATTTTCCCCGCCAGTGAAAAGACCTTGGTGCCGCGGCTCTGCTCCGTTCCGAGCGCGGCGAAAGCGTCCGGGCCGTTGTCCATTATCCAGGACACGTTCGCATACGTCTCGACGTTATTCACCAAAGTCGGTTTCCCCCAGAGCCCATTCCGGACGGGATAGGGAGGGCGCAGTTTGGGCATCCCCCGGCGACCCTGTACGGCTTCCATCAGCGCCGTCTCCTCACCGCAGACGAAGGCTCCGGCGCCTTTTTTAATCTCAAGATCAAAGCCGAAGCCGGTGCCTAAAATGTTCCTCCCTAAGAAATACCTGTCCCGGCAAATATCGAGTGCCTTCCTGACCTGTTTGAGTGCGACCGGATACTCCGCCCGGATATATACATACCCCTGCTGCGCGCCAACGGCGTAGGCGGCAATCGCAATCCCCTCGATAATGCGGAAAGGACAGGATTCAAGTAGCATTCTGTCCATGAACGCGCCGGGGTCGCCCTCGTCACCGTTGCATATCAGGTATTTGACCGGTGAAGTGCTCGAAGCAGCCTCCTCCCATTTCTGCCCCGTACTGTACCCCGCTCCGCCGCGGCCCCGCAGCCCGCTCCGCGTGATACGTTCAATAACCTGCGCCGGAGTCAGGTTTTCAAGACAATGCCGGAGCGCGTCAAAACCGCCTTTATCCAGATAGGACTCGACATCGACCGGGTCTTCTGCATTGCAGTCCAAAGTGGCAATCTGAAACTGCGCGTCCATATAACCTGCAAGCTGTTTATCACGGAAGTTCAGCAGATGCCGGGTTACCGGCGGTCGGCCTTCATCGGTGATCAGCCTGTCGAGCGCACAGGATATCCCGTGGGATATTTTGCTGCGGAGCCGGGGCATGGTGAAATGGCGGAGCAGGATCGGTTTGACATCTTCCGGCTGGACCCTGGCATACAGGTGGGTTTTCCCGTCGGGCGGGGCCACCTCCAGCAGCGGGGTTTCATCGCAGATGCCGACGCACCCCACCGGCTTCAGTCGGGCGCGAATGCCCGTTTCATCGAGCACTTTTTCGGCGGCTTTGAAGATATCACCGCAGCCCCGGGCCACGCAGCAGGAGTCAAGGCTGATACGTATCTCCGGCAGGGATTCGGTATCGAGGTCGGCAAGGCTCTGTTTTTTACCGGATTCACGTTCTTCGCGTTCGAGGTATTTCAAAAAATTTTCAACTACATCGCCGGCCGTATCCGCCGTCACATGCCCGTAAGTCACATCGCCGATCTGCACGGCGGGAGCGAGCGTGCAGCAGCCCAGGCAGGCGACCTTCTCCACGGTAAAATTCCTCTCCTCATCCGTATCCTCATCGTCATCGATATCCAGGTATTTCTTGAACCCCTCATGTACCGGTTCGGCGCCTTTCACATGACAGGCCGTGCCTACGCAGACCTGGATGCGGTGCCGCCCGGCGGGTGAGAAACGGAACTGTCCGTAAAACGTGGCCACGCCCCACAGGGAAGCGGGCGTGATATCGGTGATCTCGCATACCCTTTCCAGAGCTGGATAAGGGAGGTAGCCGTAATGTTCCTGCAATTCCTGCAATATATCGAGAACCAGGTGCGCACCCGTGCCGAGCCTTTTGACGGCACTGTCCACGTATCCGGTATCGACATGTTCAATTTCTTTGCTTTCTGCTGCCATCATTCAGAGTGTCCAATACAAAAAAGGTGCTGTTCGCCTCGGATATACATACGTCCCTCGACAAATGCGGGCGATGCATAAATATTTTCCCCCAGAGGGTATCGCCCGACTTTCTTAAACTCGTCCCCGGGTTCAAGCAGATAGCCGTCCCCTTCAGAAGAAAAAAGGTAGATTGTATTACCGGCAAGGGCCGGCGACGCGTAGAAATCGGCGCTCAAAAACTCCTCCCACGCTCGTTCACCGTCTTCCAGGCTGTGCGCCCTCAGCGTTCCGCCGTAGGTCTCGAGCAGATAAACCATCTCTCCGTCGCTGAGCGGACTGGTAATATCAGGTACCCCCCTGTCAATACGCCACACAACGTCATTCTCATCAATAGTTCCGTATTCCTGAGGCTTTACGGCGATAAGTTCGACGTAGGGCGAAATCGCCATAATCAGGCCTGAATTCTCGATGGGCGACGGGGCGATTTCTCCGCTCATCAGTTCACCGCGCCATACCTCCGCTCCGTATTCAGGATCATAGGCGATAATATACGGCTCGCTGACGGTGATCAGCTGCTCACCATAATCCGTGTCGATTATAATCGGTGTCGTCCACGAATTCGTCACTGAACGTGGAGTTTCCCACACCACATCGCCGCTAGTCCAGTCCAGCGCAACAAGGCGCGCGAGGTCATCATCGGCCTGGCCGTTATCATACTGGACGATGACTTTATTATTATACCCCAAAAGTGAGGTAGCGTGCCCGTAAACATTATCAGGTTCACCCAGATTAACTATCCACTGCCGATTGCCGTCGAAATCGAAAGCTACGACATCTCCGGTCGGGAAAAACGCATAGACCATTCTGCCGTCGGTATAGGCCGTCGATGCCGCGTATCCCGTATCGGGATTCAGTTCGATATCGGAGGCACTGACGTCCGTTTCCGGCACATCGCCGCTCCAGAGCAGATCGCCGGTTTCGGCGTCATAGCAGTAAACCTGTCTTTTCGTTTCCGTGGCGCCGGTCAAAAAGACTCTATTTTCCCAGACAACGGGCGAGTTTTGCCCTGGCAGGGGCACTTCCGCTTTCCAGAGAATATTCTCTCCCGTCTCGATGTCCCATTCCAGCGGTATATCATCATGCGGACTGATTCCGCTGCCTCGGGGGCCACGAAACCGGGGCCAGTTAACGGCGATTTCGTCCCACTCCGGTGGTTCGGGCAGAACCGACTCGGCGATATGCTCATCGTCCGGCTCGGCAATGCGGAACTCAAGATCAGGAGAAAAAAACACGACGGCTAAACTCACCCCGATAAACAGCACGAAACCTGTTGCTACAGCCCGGCGGGTCATGGCGGTGACGTGCGAGTATTGCTCCTCGTATTTACCCGGAGGGCCGGGTTGGGGGAGCGATTCTTTCAACTTGCAGGCCGTCTTGGCACCGGCCAGTACGACGGAAAGATTAAGAAGCAGCAAATATCCGGCCCGTGAGGCAAATCCGTACCAACGGAGTCTGATCGCCCGGGCCCGGAGGTCGAGTTCTCTGACCTCTTCCAGCAGTGCTTCATCGTCGGGGGTTTCGCTCAATCGGGTTTGAATTTCTTCGATCCGGTTTTCTTGCAAGGGAAGTATGGAGATAAGACGGAAATACCGCAAGCCGAGGATCCCGGTGATTAGGAGCGAAAACAACGCCGCCGTCACTGTAACAGCTATCACCGCCTGGTAGAAAGTTTTGCTATGAAAAGGCCCACTGTCATTATTTTCAGATGTCATTGAATTTCATGCCTGGCCCACGACATTGTGCGAGAGGTGAGTTTAAACAGTTACCCGAGAAGACTCGAATATTCATTCTTTTGGAGAACATCGTCTATCCCGAATCGCCGGATGCGAAGTTTAGCAGCGTCAAGTTTTCAGCCCAGGAATTGTAGTTCCTTCCCCACGCCCCCAAGATGTTCTACGTAACATCAAGTAAACTAAAGAGGAATGTTTTTGCCCCGATGGATATTAACTATTCACTGGCCGCATTTCGTAAATTCTCCCATAGGTTCCGGCCGAGTCGAGATCACCCCGGCGCAGTGCATCTCTTATATCATCCAACCTATGAGCATCTTCTATATTCAAATAAGGCGACCAACTACTTTCGTCCTCAATCAGCTCTACATCCACCTCGGCAACGTAGTTTCCTTCATGAATATATTTTGTTTTTTTCCGCTTACTCATTGGTTCGATCTTCTGAAAACAAACGATTTATCCCATTGCCCCGGGTCCGGTCAGTACGCAGTAATTAAAACTGCCGGTTTATTATACCCAATTATGCCACAAAAAACAAGATATATTGGAGCTCGTAAACACATCCTCATCGGTTAAGTTTTTAAAAAACACATCAGGTGCAGCAGTATTTGGATTTTTCTCCTCGAAATTGCTATTTTGAATTTTAGATCTCAGTTTCTGCCGGTATTTTTATTCTTTTCTCCTTTTCCACATTCCGTCGCCTCAGCTTTTCCCTTGGACAATATGGGAAACACCGCGCGCAGGCCAGACAATCGCCCGGGTCCGCGCGATATTCATCACTCCCGCGATGGGCCGTATGTCTGATGAGCGTGAGGGCGACGACCAGTCCGATGAAAGCGCCCAGCAGACGGCTTCCCCGGTGGAAATTCGTCCGGATACCATCGGCACGTTCAAAAAGGGAGTCTGCGCTTTCGTGGCCGGTGCTGCGGAACGCTTCGGTTTCATCCGTCATACCGCTTACCCGACCGGTCGTTTCCAGATAAAGCCGCTCGGCCAGACGCACATCAGGATGGGTTTTTGAAAGCAAAGCACTCGCCTTGGCACCTCCCCATCCGCCAAAAAACACAAACACCGGCAGCAGAACGATCAAAACCACAAAGATTACCTTACCCCGTGACATCTGTTCTTCGGGTAGTTTCCCGGTAGGAGGGCGGATTGCTCCGAACGGGCAACTGTCCTCACACAGCCTGCACTGAATGCACTCATCAGGACTGATCTTGACCTTCCATTTCGAGAGCCGCGAAAAGTGCCGCAGGAAAACAGCATAGGGACACAAAAACCGGCAATAGGGCCGGCCGATAAAAATGCCGGTGACAAGAAAGACTCCGCCGAGCGCCAGTATTCCCGCATTGCCGCTGAGCCGAAAAAATGACACAAAAGGGTCGTAGCGGCAAATGATAAACCCCGCTCCGTTGACAACCAGAAGAATGGCCAGTCCGAGATAGAGGTATCCTAAAAGCCGCAGTGGGACCTCGGCCCAGTAGGGAACGGAAACCGGCTTGAGCAGTACTACGTCCTGGATCGCGCCCAGCGGGCATACCGAACCGCAAAACACCCGTCCAAAAAAAAGCGATACGACCAGCGGCAGAGTGAAAATCATGAGCACAGTCAGCGGGAGCGCATAACCGCTGTCGAAGACCGTCAGTGCAAGGTTCTGCGTCGCACCGATGGGGCAGATGCAACCTTGACGCCAGAAACCAAAAAAGGCCAGCGAGAATATCATCAGCACAAAAACATAACGACGCTTCCGCTTTTTGAATACCAATAACGCTGCTATTACCAGGGCTGCGAACAATACGGCAATGCTAAGGCATTCGTATAATTCAGAGGCGGGCGCGGGCGTATCGGTGGCCGGCATCTCGTAGCCGCTTTCAAAATCCGGGGGTGGGAACCGCCACGTATCGCCCACAGCCGATGAAACAAAACCCCACGTAAAAGACAGCATTATCGACAAAAACAAAATACCTGATCTTGATTTTAAGCAAGTGTTGATCATTGAATAAAAGCCTCAGAAGCTGCAATAATAATC
>PUNP01000429.1 GCA_003551785.1 Candidatus Brocadiaceae bacterium
CAATGATAACAACTACATGGCCGCCTGCATCCTGGATATTGACCAATGTTTTTTCCAAATGAGAGATTATGTGCGGCCCGGAAAACTTATCGAAACTGGAACTGTCACCGAGCTGCTGCAGAAAATATCTGTAGAACTCCTGCATAGTCATCAAAGGCGCACTTATATTTATTATCTGTAAATCCTGTTTCGACTGTTCCAGCCTTTTAATGAAATAACGCAACAATAGTGTTTTACCCATGCCATAACCGCCGGACAAGACGACTCCGTGTCTTTTATTCTTCACGACGTACATGAGACGTGTCAGCGCCTCTTCGTGCTGCTGCGATAGATAAAGATAACGCAAATCAAAATTATTTTCAAAGGGCATTTCCTTCAACTTCCAATATTGCAAATACATTTTCGTCCTCCCAAAAAGAGTAAATGAATAAAAACTTGCTTATATACTACTTTACAAATAAACATTAAGAAAATGCCCCGTCGGTTGGGGCAATGATGAATGATATGAAAAGAATGTATTCGAACAACCCGGTACTTTCAGGTGGAGACTTTCTCCATTGTACAGGATCGTTTTTTATGTTTCTTTCTTTGTGATTCAGCTTGTATTTTAACCTTTTCTTTTGGGTGTAGCCGATAATCCGGTAATATTTGAAACATATTTATCTTCACGTCGCTGCCGGTGTTCATCTCTGAACATAGGTTGAAAATCCTCTTCAAAGCCCCAGAAAGGTATGTGGACTTCATGTTCTTTTGGATTCGCTGAATGTGTAACTAATTCAGAGTTTTCTATTGCCGGCTGCGGTAAAAAAACGGCAGGATCAGTTTCAATGTCTGAATCCAACTCATGCCGCCTACCCAACAGCAGCGTCTGGTCGTCTTTAATGGAAAACGATGCTAAGAGTTCCTTTTCATATTCGCTTTTGTCTACAAAGGTTTCCAGTTCAGATTTTGTATTCAGGTCAATTTGCCTGCGAAATTCGATACTGCCGGTTCCAGCTTTTTTTCCAGTTTTCTCTTCCGGCTCGTCCAGTTCCAGCATATCTTCAGAGCGGGTGATGATATCCTCAAAGTCTAATTCATACTCATCTTCTTCGGAGCGAAAAGATATTCCGCCACGCTTTGAATCCGGATGCTCCGGCATGGGTTCACCTTCTTTTTCCTCGTTGTGTTCTGTTTTACGTTTCTTTTCGCCGGATACATCCAAAACAGTATTGAAAATTCCATCTTGCCGTTCGATGGTGGTTTTTGCTATCCCGTCGGGTTCTTCAGGGCGCTTCTGTTCTTCGAACTCCTTGCCTCGCGAACTGAATGATTCAAGAGAGTCAGTTTTTGCGGGCGGCATTTCGGGCCTAGGCTCGGATTCAGGGGGCGTCCTCTCAAACTCATCATTATCGGTAGTTAATGTGACATATCTTTCGTCTGTAGTTGGCAGTGGCTCCGGTTCAGCATCGTCGGTTTTGATTACGTCTGATTTATGATCTGGTATCACTGGGGCATCGCTTAAATCAAACGAATGCTCGCTGAAAGAAATATTATATTTCCTTTTTGCTGGTCTATCCGCTTCGTTGGGTTGTGTTGGTGGTTTGTCAACGGAGTTATCCGGCAATTTTTCATTTTCTTCTTCAATTTCTACTTCTGGTTCCACGACTTCGGTATCGGCAGCTAAATCGGCGAATGAAACGTCCTTTTCCGTGCTCCGGTCAGAATCCAACTTATCTTTTTCTGCAAGGAATGAAAGTTTATTGTGGTTATCAGGAAGGCTTTCCTCGGTTTTCAATTCAGTTTCTTGCATTTCTTCTTCATCCAGTCGCTCCATTAGAGCTTTATTGTCTCTGAAATCGACCGCAGACTTACGTGGTTGAGTTTTTCGGGGTTCTTTTTCTTTAATATGCGCCGCTTCGGCGCCTGAGTTTTTATCCGGTTTTTCCAGCGGGGTATCCGTTTTCTCATAAATTTTTAGCCCGACACCCTTTTCAATGACAAAATTATATACGGGATAAGGCGGCTGGAGACCTTGCATTTTTCGCACGACCAACCTGCGTGTTGGATCGCCTTTAGGGGGACGGTGTTCATCAAGGTGAAAATAGCAAGCGGAGCGTTCTTCAACAAGCCTTCGCATGTTAAGAGCTTCGCTTGAACGTGGCATCCGTGTGGTCAGCATGACGGAGAGTTCCAAACGTCGCAGCCGTCTGAAAGCAGCCTGGAGTCCACTTTTCCTGAAATCCGGATGGAAAAGAGATATGAAAGGTACGAAAGAGTCAAAGACAAGTCTGCTGGGTTCCCAGGGCAGCAACTCTTCTTCAAGCGCTGATATAACTGCAGAGAGGTCTTCTTTATTGTGGATCAGATGGGGGTGTTGCGTTTTCTGATACAGCAGAATAAGATCACCTGTTTCAACGTAATCTCTGATCGGCAATTGGAGAGCGTCTGCTTGTTCAAGAACCTGCTCGGGGGGAATGGATGCGACTAAGGCAACAGTTTCTTTATTTCTGAGCCCGTTTAACAGGAAATTGAAGGCAAAAACACTTTTTCCTGTATGTGTTCCGCCGCAAACCAGGCAGAAATCCTGGCTCGGTATACCCTCTAACTCCTGATCGAGTCGAGTAATGCCGAACGGCAAAAAAATATTGTTTTTGGGTTCTATTATCTCGGTTGCCATAAAAAATCCCGTCTGATATGAATTCTCAACCTAAAATATTCCGGTTCAATCGGATGTACGTCTTCATAACTTTACAGCGCATAGGGCGGATACGGAAGACCGGCCCTATTGCACTTCAGTCCATTGAGTAAAAGCGAAGTGCAGCTTCTCGAATTCAATCCCATATCGCCAGTAAGATTCATTAATTATCGTGCAGTTTTTGACCTCACCTTTAGCGGTTGACGGTGGTCGATTGTCATCTTTTGGAAGATTCACTGCTGTAAATCGCAGAGCAATCGAAGTGCCTATTTCGATCTGAGTGTCCGCAGCTATACCTGCACCGGCTACGCTGAGATCGACAAGGAACACCTCATTCCATGGACTGTTATCATTCTTCTTAGCAGGCCGCCATTCAACTTTCAGTTTCTTTTCATATCCGTTTGATTCGAGTTGTTTTCCCAGTTTAGCATTTGCGTTCGGCTTTGTTCTCTTGTAAGAACGACGGTCTTTAGCATTTTTGAATTCGTTCATATCTCCGTTGCGCTCAAGGAAATTAATACTCCGAAGTTAAATATTCAGTATCGACACTCTACATAAATTGTATGTCAAAATACAACCTAATGTCAAACGGCATATCCGCTTATGCATATATGGCGGTCCTTCAGCTTTCCATTTGTTTTTTGATTCGTTATATTAAAATTGACTTTTGGTTTATGAAAGGTTCAGACCGGCCGGCAATATATTGCGTTACCTTTTCACTACTTCCAAAATAAACGTTCCAATAATGAGCCGGAAGGCTGCGGTGGAGAATGATGGGCACTATGGAAGCGAATGTATTGGACCAGGCTGGTATTGCCGAGTTCAGATTCTTTCCTCATTTTATAGGTTCGTTTCTTTCGTTTTGACTTAGTATGTTCTTTAGTTTTTCTTTCATCCTTTAATGTTTCGGACGTTTGCGGAGGTGAATGAGGGAATCTATGGAAGCGGATGTTTTCGACCAAGCTGGTATTGCCGAGTTCAGACTCTTTTTTCATTCTATAGGTTCGTTTTTCAATTGCCTTCACCACGTCGATCTTTACGTTCCCGGCAGCGGTGCTGTAGTTATCATTATCCGGCGTGAATGTGACGCTGAACGTCTGCTCGGCGCCTGCCTGGGGGACGATGGAATCGTCGGTCCAGTCGAAAGTTCCCGCCAGAGGCTCACCGTCAATGTCCTGTGCCATCCCGCCTGTAAGTTCAGATTCCGCCAGCATCTCTCCGTAGGATATTTCGGTCGCCGTCGGCCACGCGATCATGTTGGGGATTGCTTTCGCTACATCGATCTTCACGTCACCGGTAACGGTACTGTAGTTGTCATTATCGGGTGTGAACGTGACGCTGAACGATTGTTCAGCTCCCGCCTGTGGTGTGATGGAAGCATCCGTCCACGCAAAGGACCCTGTAAGCGATTCGCGGTCAAGGCCCAGTGCTACTCCGCCGGTCAGTTCGGCCTCGCCCAGCGTCTCGCCATAGGTTAGACCTGAAGCTTCGGGCCATTCTACCAAAGGAGTTGCCTTCGCCACGTCGATCTGCAAGTCGCCGGCAACGGTGCTGTAGTTGTCATTATCCGGTGTGAACGTGACGCTGAACGATTGTCCAGCTCCTGCATGTGGCGTGATAGAAGCGTCCGTCCAGGCGAAGGAGCCCAGCAGAAACTTGCCGTCAATGCCCACCGCCGCACCGCCGGTCAATTCGGCATCCTCCAGCGTCTGGCCGTAGCTGATATCGGTGGCTGTCGGCCACTCAGTCACGTCCGGCGTCGCTTTCGTCACGTGGATCACTACGTCGCCGGCAGCAGTGCTGTAGTTGTCATTTTCCGGCGTGAACGTGACACTGAACGCCTGCTGGGCACCGGCCTGCGGCGCGATGAAAGTGTTTGTCCAGGCAAACGAACCCGGCAGCGGCTCCCCTTCAACGCCCACCGCCGCACCGCCGGTCAATTCGGCATCCTCCAGCGTCTGGCCGTAGCTGATATCGGTGGCTGTCGGCCACTCGGTCACGTCCGGTGTCGCTTTCGCCACGTGGATCACCACGTCGCCGGCAACGGTGCTGTAGTTGTTATTCTCCGGCGTGAACGTGACGCTGAACGTCTGCTCGGCACCGGCCTCGGGCTCGAAGGAAGGGTTTGTCCAAGCGAACAAACCTGGCAGAAACTTGTCGTCAACGCCCAACGCTACGCCGCCGGTCAGCTCAACGTTCTTCAGCATCCGTCCGTAGCTGATATCGGCGGCCGTCGGCCATGCGATTATTTTCGGGGATGCCTTTGCGACGTCGATCATCACGTCACCGGCAACGGTATCATAGTTGTGGTCATCCGGTGTGAACGTGACGCCGAACGATTGTTCCGCCCCCGCCTCAGGTGCGATGAAAACTTCCGTCCAGGCGAACGAACCCGCCAGGGGTTCGCCTTCAAGGTCCAGTGCTTCGCCGCCGGACAGTTTGGATTCATTCAGCGTCTGGCCGTAGGTGATATCGGCGGCTGTGGGCCATGCAGAGATTTCGTAATCCCAACCCTCTTCATCGACATCCGTTTCCAAAGAGATATCAGTCTTGCTGAAAGATATAGTTCTGTCAATATCCTCAGCATTTGCGGTTTCGTAGTCCGGCAGGCCGATGTCGGCCTCTTCCTCATCAAAATCAAGTTCTGGTGAACGGAAAGAGACAACGCGCTTTCCAATGTGCCCCGGTCTATCTTCCCCTTCAATGGCAGCTTTGTGATCGATATCTACATCCTTTTCTTCAAATTCCACCCCCTGGCAGCGGAGATACTCGACGGTTTCAGTTATTGCCGGGGGTATGTCGCTTGTTGGTGTGCCGGTTGGCGGTGTCACCTCAAACTCGTAAGTATCGGTAGTTAGCGCGACGCTGCTTTCGTCGACATCTGATGTCGGTTCCGATTCGACATCCGCAGTTTCGATGACATCTGATTCCGGTTCTTGTATTTCAGCTTCAGCGACTAAATCCTTCGAATAATCGCTGAAAGATATCTTTTCTCTCTTAATTCCAAGGCTGTCCGCTTTGTCAGGTTGCGTTTCCGGTTCGGGTTCGGCGTTATCCGTTTCAATTTCCTTTTCTTCTTCGGCTAAGGCATCATACCCCAAATCAAGGAATGAAAAGTCGTTTTTTTGGGGAGGAGGCTGGGATTCCTCCGTGCTGAATGGTGGGAATGCGGAGGTGTCCTCAGTGCTCTCATCACTATTTAAATTTTCTTTTTCTGCAAAAAATAAAATATTATTTTGCTCGCCGGGAGTACCTTCTTCAGCAGTGGTTTCACCCGCCTCATCTTCTTCCAAACGCTCTTTTAAAACCATATTATCTCTGAAATCAAGCGGGGTTTTGTGCGATGGTATTTTTGAGGGTTCTTTTTCTTTACGTTGCGCCGCGTCGGTAGCTGAACCTTCTTGTGGTTTCTCCAGCGGTGTATCCGTTCTTTCATAAACATTTACTCCGCTTCCCTTTTCGATAACGAAATTATACACGGGGTAGGGCGGCTGCATGCCTTGCATTTTTCTCACAACCAACCGGCGGATAGGGTTGCCGTTCGGCGGGCGATGCTCATCAAGATAAAAATAGCAAGAAGAGCGTCCCTCAACAAATGCTCTCATGTTCAAAGCATCACTTGAGCGCGGCATCCGGGTTGTCAGCATGACGGTGAGGCCCAGTTGCCGCAGCCGTCTGAAAGATGCCCGCAGCCCATTTTCCCTGTAATCCGGATGGAAAAGGGACATAAAGGGCACAAAAGAATCAAAGACAAGCCTGCTGGGTTCCCAGGGCAGCAGTTCTTCTTCAAGTGCTGAGGTAACCGCGATCAGATCCTCTTTATCGTGTATAAGATGGGGGTGCTGTGTTTTCTGGTACAGCAGGATAAGCTCACCTGCTTCGACATAATCTCTGATCGGCAGTTGGAGAACGTCGGATTGGTCAAGGACCTCCTCTGGGGGAATAGAGGAGACCATGGCGACGGTTTCTTCCTTTTTAAGGCCATCGAGCAGGAAATTGAAGGCAAAAACGCTTTTCCCTGTATGCGTACCGCCGCAAACCAGGCAGAAATCCTGGGCAGGGATACCCTCTAAATCCTGGTCAAGCCGGGTTATCCCGAACGGCAAAAAAATCTTCTGTTGGGGTTCTATTATTTCTGTTGCCATATAATAACTCCGCTAAAGCTGAACTCTGAAATGAAAAATATAAAAAGGCTGAATAATCAAGCCGTCGAATTCAAAACTTTACGGCGAATTGGACAAAATAACAGAAGCCCCACAGCTAATCCTGGTCGATCCATTGAGCAAAAGCGAAGTGCAGCTTCTCAAATTTAATCCCATGCCGCCAAATAGTGTCGTTTATTTTACTGCTATTTCTGGTCTCGCCTTTAGCAGTCGAGGGCAGGCGTATGTCATCCTCAGGAATATTCAACGCCGTGAATCGCAGGGATACGGGAGTGCCGTTTTCAAGCTTATGTTCCATAGCTATGCCCGCTCCGGCTATACTGAGGTCTACCAGGATCGCTTCCTTCCACTGACCGCTATCACTATTCTCAGAAGACCGCCATTCAACCTTTACTTTCTTATCGTAACCGTTGGACTCGATGAGTTTTTCCAGTTTTGTTTTTCCATTTGGCTTTGCCCTTTTATAAGAGCGGCGGTCTTCCATATTTTTCTTTTCGTTCATATATTTATCCCGCTAATTGGAAAATTTAAGTTAACATTATACACATTAATTGTATATCAAAACACAACCCAATGTCAAGAGGTATGTTAGGTTAAACAAAAGAATGAAGAATATTTAAAGTGAAAAATATCGACATTTATGCATTGTCCGGTTAAATAGCTCTTGATAGCACTGAAAAGATTTGAAATGTTCGGGTTAAGCGCCTACCCCATCCAATTAACCGGCTTGCCGGTCAAGGCCTGGGCTGTTTCAAGCAAGCATTCGGCCATAGTAGGGTGAGCATGGATAGTATCAGCCAACTCGGCGGCTGTAACTTCCAATTGCAGCGCTAAGGCGGCCTCGCCCATTAAAGTCGAAGCATCGGCGGCGACAATATGTATACCGAGCAGTTCTCCCGTGCCGGAGTCGGCTATCATCTTTACGAAGCCCTCCGCCGTATCATCGACTAACGCTTTCCCTAAGAATTTTAGGGAATATTTCTTAACATCGAAATCCAGTCCCTTCTTTTTCGCTTCC
>PUNP01000559.1 GCA_003551785.1 Candidatus Brocadiaceae bacterium
AAGCGAAAACGCCTAATATTCCAAATGCATCGGGACCATACAGGCGTGTGATAAAAGGTGCAAAAGCTATCCCGATCATCTGTGCAGCTACAGTCCCGGTCGCTACCGTAGCTAAATCGCGGATAAATTTTTTTTGAATAAATGTATTAAAAGTTTTAAGTATATTTTTCAAGAAAATTCAAATGTGATCATCGAATAATCATATATATCGGCCTTCAGTCAACCAAATCGTGTAAGTAATGGGGTTTAACTGGCTCGCTGAGGGTTTAAGCTCGTTCAATGCCGATGTCCCGCCGCCGGAACGCGTTAATAAATGGTTTAATTTCTTAATTGTAGAATAAATATCAGGGACGTATTGTAAGATTTACGGCACATATTTTAACACAGAGGGGAGGGGAAGGCAAGCGGGGGGCGGGGAGCGGAGAGCGGAGGGCTGGGAGAGGAACGGCGAACGGACTGTGGGCTGTGGGAAGTGGGAAGTAACGGCAACGGCTGTGGTCCGCAGATTGCGCAGGTCTTGGCAATCGGCAGTGCTCGTCACCACAGCGTGGAAACTACTCCTGATTCAGTAATTCGTGTGTCGCATGTAATAAGAGTGGCATTGGAAACCTTGGCAGTTGCTATTATCAGCCGGTCGTGCATTTCAAGGGTAATGCCTATATCAGCAGCAACCTGCAGGACTTCAAGGTTAAGAGGACTTATACGAAAAATGTCGCTTGCCTCGATCTCTGTCAGCGTCTGCTTGAAAGAAATTGTTACTCTACCTTTTTCAGCAATATACATCACTTCTGCCAAAACCACAGTCGGTATGATTACAGCCCCCTCATCGGCAGCTTGCTCAAAGGCATGGAGCGCTCCCGGAGATAATTTCTTATCATTCATCAAATACCATACAAGGGAGTGTGTATCGGAAACGTAATTCATGATTTGTTTTTTTCGTAAGGGAAAAGCGCTTCCCTGGCAACAGTAAAAATGTCATCGTCGATAGCGCTCCCCTCCCAAAGCCCCCTCAAGGAAACATGCCTTTTATCTTGCTGTGATTTGCCCTCCCTTTCACGGAATAATAAAAACTCTATAAAATCTTCCGCTTCAACACGCTTCTCGGAAGAGAGTTTGTCAATTTTGTGGTGAATGTCTTGTGTTTTCCCTTTCATCATGCCACCTCAGTTTTGGAACTAAAAGCTATCTCACACTGAAATAAGTCGATTGCATCTGCGAATGAACACTCCTATATTGTAAACGGTGAAATCGCATATTGCAAGTCTTTTAGCACGAGACGCTCAGCACGGGTCTGGGGGCTGCCCTCGATAGGTGGTTGTTATTCAAGAGGTTACGCCGGATTAGAGCAATTGGGATACCCCTTAGCCGCAATTTTTGGCCCTGAAAATGGTTTCTAAAGGTCTGAAGTAATAGTCATCGCGATTTAAGCTCATAAGTAACGGCGAACGACGAACGGCGGACGGCGGTGGTCCACAGATTACGCAGATTACGCAGATTAGGGCGAACGGCATAACGGCAACGGCTTTTTCGACAGGATTAACAGGATGGGCAGGATTATTTCTTATTCGTCAACTATAGCTAATGCTTTTTCTGCCAATTTCTTGTCAAGGTATAAGCCGGCAGATATCAAATCATAAACCACCGGCCTCGCAGCTTCAATCACTCCATTTCTACGAGCTTTTATGGCTATCCCTAACGAACCTATTACTTGCAAACCGTGTGCATCAAGACACCTTCTGGCCATCCGGTCATCAACGACGGCTCGTCCCCCACTTTCAAGGCAGTGACTGATCACTTGTGACTCCCCAAATCCAATGTCCCAGTGCTCTACCGATGAAGGCAAGCGCAGGTTTTCTCGCTGGTACCTTTTTGCCCATGAAATAGCACCTTCTGCAGTTGAGTCCTTATCAGTACCCTGCTTGATTTCCTCGATTACCCCCTCCGGAACGATAATATTATCTGTCTGGCCGGCAATCAAATCAAGCCGGTCTATTCGAGAATAAACGATCAGCGGAGAGGCGTTGATAACCCACACTTCATCCACCTTGCACCTCCTTCTTGAGCTCGTCAAGTGTTACCTGGTCAACAGTTATACGCCTGGATGCCAACTCGTCAATAAATTCCGCGCGGCTTACACCAGCTATTTCAGCACCTTTATCTTGTGATATCTCGCCCCTTGCATACCACTGCGTCGCGGCTTCTACTCGCATCGCATGGACAAACTCATCCGGTGCCTTGCGCAAGGCAGAAAATGCTGTCTCGGGCAGTGTTAACTTCATAGTTTTCATTGTCTCGTCCTTAAATAAGGTAATTGTAAGCAACTAAACCCTGTACCATAAGACCGACCTTCTACGTTCATATAAGTGCGATAAAAAAGAAAGATCGCCCACCCCGGCAATGAGAGCCAGGATTGGTCCTGTATTAATCACAATTTCAGAATTTTCAGGCATTTTCAATATCCCGCTCCAGTTCTTCTGCGTCCACATCAATCATTGGAACCCCGTATTTGCGCAGTTCCAGAAGAAAAGATACCCTGTCCATGCCGGCTAAAACGGCAGCTGTCCCGGAGGGCAGACGTTTCATCTCAAATAATTTTACCGCCATCGCAAGGCGAGCTTCCTGTTCAAATTGCTCAGTGCTCTCCTGGAGAGTGTCAGGAATCTTCTCCGGATAATCGACTGTAAGCTGCTTCATCATTCTATTCACCACTAAGATAAGTTGAATCCGGCTTGCCGTGAGATAAGTTTATTGTACCATCGAATAATTACTTCTTATATTGTAAACGGTGAAATTGTATATTGCAAGCTTTGGTTCGAGACGTTGCATAGTGGGAAGTGGAAAGTGGGATGTGGGAAGTAACGGCAACGGCGGACGGCAATTAGGAATTAGAAATGAGGAATGAGGAATCAACGGCAAACGACAAAAGACAAAAGCAACGACAACGACAAACGACAACGGCAACGGCGGTGGTCCACAGATTACACAGATTACACAGATTAAACAGATTAGGGCAAACGGCGGTGGTGCCTTGTTCGTCTGATGTCGAGGCTGCAGCATAGGATATTACAGCATAAACATCTTCTATAGTCAGTGACGGGTAAGCATCCACGATCTGCTCAGGTGGATGCCCTTCAGAAAGGTTGTCTAATACCACCTTCAGACGAACACGAGTTCCTTTTATGGCTCTCCGTCATCTTTGCGGATGTTGAGGTTGCGCAAACGAATCGTAATCACCTATAGTAAAAGGAGATAGCAGTTGCTGGTTGCTGGTTGCTGGTTGTTAGTTGCTGGTATGTCGCAGGGTTGTCTTTTTTTTACTAGCAACCAACAACCAGAAACAAGCAACTCTGTTCACGATGTTCTTTAATGCCAAAACTTTTTTGATCATTAAAACATCCGCAAAGTTGAAGTACCGCCCCTTTTATTACCGGCGCCCCACCGCAAATCTCAGGTTGTAGTTCTATATGATTCTCATAATGTTTTGTCATCTGCATATCACCCAAAATAAAACTTCAGTTTTTTTGGTCTGATATAAGTAATTCCTCAATCTGGGTACATTTATGGAATTCACTATCAAAAGAGATTAAGGGCAATTCGTGAGTGATTGAAGTTGCTATAATTATCCTGTCTGCCGGGTCGCGGTGATGGTTCGGAAGTCTCGCTGAAAGGACTGCAATGTCTTTGTCAACAGGTAAACAAAATACTCCTGATTTATCCAAAGCCGCTTTCATCCAATCCTCAAGAGAAATGGGGATGTCAATCCTGCCATTTTTTACAAGATACACCACTTCCCAACACGAAATAGCTGATACCGCTACTTTTTCGGATTTCTCTATTAGCTCAGATATTGACGCTCCCACATCGTTCGAGATTAGCCAGCGAACCCAGATGTGTGTATCAAGTAATATCATTGCATAGCATCCCATTCCTGCGTAGGAACCGCTGGTGCTGTAAGATCATCAGAAATAATGGTGTCTGCCAATTCTGGGGATGGTTTTCGAAATGATTTTTTCTTGTCGCTGGTCTTTTCAGAAGCAAGAATAATCACTTCAACCTCTTCCCCATCCATTTCCGAAGGGAGATCAACCGTAACCCGGCTGTTAACCGGAGTTGTTTTTATGCGTATGGCTTGCATCAGAAAATCTCCTATTTATGAAATGTTACGATTAATTGTTATGCCTGTTATATTGTAAACGGTGAAATCGCATATTGCAAGTCTTTTAGCACGAGACGCTGCGGGTAGAGTGCGGAGGTCAGAGGTCAGAGGTCAGTAACGGCGAAACGACTGTGGAAAGTGGACAGTGGAAAGTTGAAAGTAACGACAACGGTAATAGCTGAGATCAGAGGTCGGAGGTCTGAGGGCCGAAGTCAGAGGTCTGAGGTCTGAGGGCAGGAACGGCGAAAGGACTTGAATCGCAGGGGGCGCGGAGGGCGCAGAAAACGACAGAACGGATAGCAGTAACTACCTGTCCTCAAGCCAGTTCTCTACGTCTAATCCTTCAATACGGGTGAAGTGAGCTAAATTATCTGTGATTACTGTCTTCCCCCGGGTGATAGCCGTGGAAGCAATAAGTATGTCAGCATCCTCAACCAACTCTCCATTCTTGCGTAATGCATCATAGATGTCTGCGGCTTGTTCTGCTATATTTGAGTCAATGCTATAGATGTCACAAACAGACATGAATTCGAGGAAAGATTCAACTTTTTTTCCGCTTGAAAGTGCCTTTATCCCGCGTAAGAGCTCATAAAAAGTTATCACACTTATTGTTAGTGTTTCATGATTCTGTAAATATTCGGCAAATCTATGTTGGATTTGTTGGTTACCACGCATGAAAGCTGAAATAATATTTGTGTCTATCAGGGCCTTTTTCATAACCATACATTCCTATCTCCCAGCAGGGCTTTCCGTTTAATTGTATGGTTGAAAAATTCGGCATCCGTATCTGACAGGTCTTTAAGCATGCCGGCGTGTTTCATAATCCGCTGTTTGACGTCCAGCTCTTGCTTTTTCTCTTCCTCAACTTCCACGAAAGGTAATTCGCAAAGTAGTTGTTGAATTGCGGCAGCTTTTCCATCATCTTTGATTTTCACATGCAGCGTTTTCATTTGATCCTTTCCCCTATGTTCTCTTCTGATTTCCTTTCAGCTGTCTTTGCGAATACCCGCCAGCATTACTGTACCAAGCAACACTTTTTATATTGTAAACTGTTAAATACCATATTGCAAGTCTTTTTTATTACGAGACGCTGCGGGTAGAGTGCGGAGGGCAGAGGTCCGAGGTTAGAAGTCAGAGGTCAGAGGTCTGAGGTGTCTCGTCCTGAAATAAGTTGACAAGCACAATCAAATTTGCAAAAGGCGGCGTGCTATGTCTTTTTTATTTCACAGGCAATTATTTCTACAACATCTGCAATATCCGGTGGCGACGAGGCCGTTACTTCTTTTTTTCTATGCTTGTGATGTGGGTATGTCGATAAGTGCTTGTGATGCGGTGCATTATCCCAGCGTATCAGAAGGTTTCCGGTTGAATCTATCCAGTGAAATGAATAAGAACGCTCATCCTCATCCACGTATTCGCGTGCATGAAGTACGCTTTTATCACTAAATTCAACCCACAATCTATAGAACCCGCCCGCTTCCCACGAACGGAATTGCTCCACTTCGTAATCAATGACAATCGGACTGCGGTCAAGTAATTTCAAAATTCCCATGTTTTAACTCTTCAATCCGCTCTTCGAGCACCTCCTGCCATTTTGCCGCTGCCTTCCAGTCGATGTAGTCGTCATAATGCTCAAAATCTTCCTGCTCGTTCTTAAGCTGCTCCTCAAACTGATGAAGAGATACCCCGTATTTGTGTTCATAAATGCGAACGGTTTCTTTCACTTTGTGCCATTCCGCCAAGCGCTCAAAAGCTAAAGTCTCGCCTACTGATTTTTTATTGATAACCTGCATTTATATCACCTCGGTTGGAAGGGTTTGTACCGGATAGCCTCGTTAATCGCTTTGGCACCCTTCGATATGACGTAATTGACGCATACTAACGAATCAAGCCGACTTTAGCTCAGTATAAACTTTATACGTTCAAAAGTCAATATAAGCTTAACGACGTGGTTTTAGGTTTTAAGATAATGACAGAGGTTAATTAAGAATCAACGGAAACAACAACGGCAGACGTCAGAGGACAGAGGGCAGAAATCAGTGTCTCGTCCTGAAATTAATTGTAAGCAAGTAAAACCCGGGCCTTAAGCCTGATCTTCTACGTTTATTTTATATCTTAATGAAGAATTTCTCAACTTAATGGTTTCGTAAGAACGGCAACGGCTATTTCGACAGGATTAACAGGATGGACAGGATCAGGACACGCTTTTTGGAAAAAGCTTGGCAGAAACTTTTGACGGGGCTCCCCATTGAGCGTGATATGGGCTGGGATGTGCAGCGGCATCCGGAAACGATACATCGGCACGAAAAGAAAACGACAGGGGAAAAAGCTTAGCAAAAACTTTTACGGGGCTCCCCAGTGAGCATGGAAATGATTGGGAGGTACACAAGAGGTATTCGTTTACGCGACAATCGCAAAGTTAGATTTCCAGTGCCATCCGTACAAGTTAGAAGTCTATTGGCAATAGTCTTACGCGCACCGATAAGTCGTCTATAGTAATGCAAGCGCCGTGTTGAAGATAATTAATAATTTCAGGAAGTACGGCTAAAAGCCTGTTGGCTATCTCTGTTGGTTCGCCGGAGCTTAGCCTGATGTTGATCAGACTCGGTTTGGAGGCACCACTAACTGCTATTAAAGCAGAAAAATCCAAGTCCTGGGTTATAATAACTCTGTCATTTTTCAAAGACCATTGAATTATTTCTTTATCGGGGGAATTAATTGGCAAGACAGATGGAAGCCTTGATATTGAATATCCTGCCGCAGCTATCAGCTTCACCGTTTCCGGCGATATGTTCATGTCGGCTATAAATTTCATGCTTTAAGCAGCAGGTGTGGGAGAAATGTGTTCTGAAACAGTCCAGGCAGCAAATTGAAGTGCTTGGTGGACGTCTTCGTGGTCGAGTTCGGGATATGCCTTTAATACGTCATCCTGAGTTTTACCGGCGGCAAGAAGCTTAAGCACTGCGCTTACAGTTATGCGCATCCCCTTGATTGTTGGCTGCCCCATGCAGATTTCAGGATCAGTTGCTATGCGGTCCAGTTTTCTCATTTCACTTTCCCCAATTTGATATTATCTTAGTGCCTTAATTGTGATTTCCTTCGCCCAGTGCCGATGGTGATTCTACAGTGTTTACTAAGGACTTTAAATCAGCCTTTCTTGTATAGTAACTTATAGCATTATGGATGTCAAGCGCGATGGAGAGTGAGGCTGATTATATGCCTCTTCGGCAGGGTCTGTCGACAACGGCGGACGGACTGTGGAAAGTGGTAAGTGGAATGTAACGACGGGTACGGCGGTGTTCGGTGTTCAGTAATCGGTAACGGCAACGGCGGACGGCTGTGGAGCGCAGATTGCACAGATTGCGCAGATTATCAAATATCAAAAAAGGAAATTAGGGATTAATGGGAATGTTAAAAATCGGCTTGGGCTGCCGGTCTTTTTGAGGCATTTAAAAATGTCATACCTACGATTTCACCATCCTCATAACGAATAATAATATCGTCATCAGTTAATTCTGAATCATCCGCATGGCTGGGTTTCTTGAAGTTTACGTACAAAACATCCGCTTCAGCATCGTAAGAGGACCATAGATATTTTTCGGGTGCCCTTGTTACGGCCGTAATCAATCTTTCGTATGGGGATGTAATTACTTTGGCCATATTTGCCTCCGTTTTTTCAGGGAACGATATCGTCTTGTCAAA
>PUNP01000952.1 GCA_003551785.1 Candidatus Brocadiaceae bacterium
AATAACTTCTCCTTCATGTTTGAAATGTTAAGCTAATTTACGGTATAATCAGACAGGTCCTCAGTGAACCACGTGTGTTTTATAGTTATACATGAAAAATCAGGTGTCAGGTGAAATGCAATAATTACAAGTTTTCTGTGGGAGGATTTCACGGATTCATAAAATAAAAAGAAAGACGCGTAAAAGGTTGTTTATTAAAGTGATAGAAAAACCCGGGCGAGTGGCGGAAGGGCAGACGCTCTGGACTTAAAATCCATTTTCGGCGTTTTTCATAACCCCCTCCACTTTAACATTCTACACATATAAGCCATTGAAGATAAGCCTTTTATGATTGTTTCTGATTTATATTCTGTCGTGTCTGTTCAGGTCTATTTAGATATGTTATGGACACCATATGGACACCGAGTCAGAAAGGTGCATCTCAATGTTATTGTGTAGAGACTCTTTCAATAATTACTTCATTACGCCGAGCATATTGCTTGGTAGCTTAAAACATAAAAAGTCCGATCTATGTTTTTATAATTTGCTGAATCTTTGTGAATAATTCATTTTCCGCTTCAGCATCTGGAATTGATTGCACTAAATCTAGAAAAGGACGCAGTGTCCGTTGTTGAATTTTAAGAGGTGATAGGGACATTTTAGTTGTAAAAACGGGCATGTTCATTATTTCCACCCAAGATTGCAATCGCTCCAATTCTGGTATCACGTCTGTGCGAATGTAACTAACCATTGCTTTAGAGTTGGTCTTTCTCTGGAGGCATTGCCATTCTACATGTGAACTCAAATGTGGAAAAGCTCGATGGCTAAGTTCAGTACCGAAATCATTACGTGTTTTTTGTATAAGCGAAAGATCCTCTGAAGAATCTCTTAGCATTAAGCTGATTTCCTTTGCTTTCTCACCACAAACCTTACATGCATCATTATACTCATTACGAGCTTGTTGCATTCGATATAAATTATCTCCTGCAAATTTTGCCGCTTCTGCTTCCAGTTTAGAAATTTCTTCTCGCTGTTTTTTGATTGTTGTTATGTCAAGTTGCCGCTTAATTATCCAAGCGATAATACCGCCCAGTAAAAAAACTCCAACATGTAATAATTCCTGGATGCCGTCGAGCATTTCAACTGTATGGGTTATTGTAGGAATCACTTTGAGTCAGGTTTCCATTCATTAGCAACGTTCTTGAGATCTTGCATAATGCGGTCTGTGTCGTCTGAAGCCGCAACCTTCTCTTGCAGTTGGCGTTCCGTAAGCTTTGAGAATTGGATTAAAGCCTCTTGTGCCCTACGAAACGTTGGCCCGCTAGTTTTATTGAACTGCTTTATTAAAGCTTTTCGCTCCTCTTGATCAAGAGTGCGATTTAATAATTTTTCGGCTGCTGAAACTAATGCTTGTATAAGTTGTTGGTCATTAGTCATCATCTGTCTCCTTATTAAAATAGAGATTTAGTTTGCATAACAACAAATACCCTTGGGTACCGGTCCTGTCTCGACCTGAATAAAACCATCTGAAAGAATAAGTATCAGGCCTCCAGCATCTCTTTTATCTCTCCTACCAGAATGGGTAAGTGGCTTTCGGCCGCCTTCCAAACGATCATCTCGTCAATAATATCGTATCCGTGTATCAGAACATTTCTGAACCCTATGATGCGATGAGATTCGGAAATTTTCTCCAATACTTCATCATCAATGCGGCTGATTCTGTTAAGCGCTTCGCCGATAATTTCAAAGTCCCTCTCAACCGCGCGTTGCGTTACCGGACTGCATTTATAGCTTTGAAAATCCATACCGCTGATAAAGTTCTTTATCTCTTCGGCTGCGTCAAGAATATCATACAGGTGTTTTTTAATCTCATCTTTCATAGACAATCACCCTCGTCTTTTCAACTCGATCTCTGAATACGGGATTTCTGAACGGTCTGTCCACGACAACGTCTACCTCTCTTCCAAATATTTTTTCCAGCTCCTCTTTTAATTCAAAGTATTTATCAAAGAGGTCAATGTCTCGGTCCAGGTCAAAAGCGACCAGCACGTCAACATCGCTGTCCGGTGAAAAGCGCCGGGTCATGGCAGATCCGAAAAGCCCCAATCGCTTTACCGGCAGCTCGCGGCAGACTTCTTCTATTCTCGGTTTTAGCTCTGTTAAATCAATCATGGTTCCGACTCTTTTCCCGCTAAAATCCATTTTTACAAAAGTACGGCACGGCCTATTAATCATAAATTATAAGCCAATCTCAGCTTGAAAACAAAATACCGGACCAGTATTGCAGAGCTCGCCTTCGTTTTTTCTTAACAGGAAAACGGAATCACAATTCTAATCTCATTACCCGGCATTGCCCGATGTTGTCGTATATTTGATAATCGGCTTCATTAATAATATACTTAACTTATGAGCCTTGAATTTGAATGGGACAATCGCAAGGAGAAAACGAATATTTATAAGCACGATGTTTCGTTTCACGACGCTGCTACGGTATTCGGTGATTTTCTTGCATGGACTTTTTCTGACCCCGATCATTCTGAATGTGAAGATCGGTTTATCACTATTGGTCGTTCCTCAAGGGGAAAGACACTCGTCATATCTCATACTGACAGAGATGACCGTATACGAATAATAAGTGCACGACAAGCAACTCTTCGTGAAAAGAGGCAATATGAAAATGGGTAAACACAAAACAGAAGAGCTTCGTGAAGAATATGATTTTTCAGCGATGTCGGGAGGTGTTCGCGGTAAATATGCCGAGCGATTTCAATCGGGCACCAACCTGGTGAAAATCGCTCCAGATGTCGCAAAGGTTTTTGCCGATGAAGATGCCGTTAACGATGCCCTGCGATCGCTGATAAAAATTGCAGAGCGCCAGGCTCGAACCAATACCTGAACAGAGATAATGGTGCGAAAGAAAATACCATACAGAACAAAACTTCCCGTTCGTCTGTCGCTGCGGGAGCGTGACCTGATCCGGACAGAGACATTCTACAATCCTCATTTTGCCAAACAGGTCGAGCCGGTCGGAAAAGGCATTAGCCTGCAATTGACGCTCGACGATATCGAGGAAATACAGGGGTATGTCGCTGCGGAGGCAAATCATTGCGAAGCCCCTAAACTTCAAAAGGAACTTGATCATCTGTTCGACAAATTCCAGAGATTTCTTGATTCTTACGATGACCAGTGGGATTTGGGTTAGCTAAGCGCACGGGATCCGATTTGCGGCATAGATTTTGTGAGGCAAAAAGATTATGAGTAAAGAACCTACGGGAGAAATATATCAGTTTCGCATTGAGCTGCTGGATATCGAGCCGGCAAGCTGGCGATGCATTCAGGTGCCCTCCGGATATAGTTTCTGGGACCTGCACGTTGCACTGCAGGATGCGATGGGCTGGCTGGACTATCACCTGCATGCATTTCTGATGCAAACTTCAAAGACAACGCGGGAAATTGACGACATGAATATTTGATCGCCGCCTCGACCGGAATTTATTACAAGATACTTAAACCCAAAAATCAAAAACTGCTCCATCATATGAGGCTGTTTTCTGTGGTCGGCTAACACGTGTAGCGGCGAGATAATCCCGAATGGCCGTTATCGCAAAACCCGCGCCAGGACGTAACCCTTTAGTTGCGATATAGAAATCTTCCATTGTTTTCCCCTAAAATAGGAAAGATTATATAAAAACATCTCAATTGTCTAAGAATATATAATAGCTAATGGAATGAAAATTGTAAATCAAAACTTAAAGGTATGGTCGGAACTGCAAAGTATTGGGAAAACGTATTAACAGCACATTTAAGCTGAACATATCCATACAAACGCATGGAGTTTGCTTTCATCTACTTCGGTACCTATAATATAAAATTAAGGATTATGAAATGCGGATAGAATATGTTTGACTGAGATCAAAACCATGGAAAAAGAATTACAGAACAGATTAAATCGGGCGGCGACAGCTCTCAAGAGAGAGGGAGCGCGTGAAGTGTATGTTTTTGGATCTGCCGCGCAAGGGGATCTGCGTGAAGAATCGGATATAGACCTGGCCGTTTCCGGCCTGCCGCCACAGGCTTTTTTTCGTGCAATGGGGCGTGCAAGTGATGCCCTGAGACTGCCTGTCGATCTGGTGGACCTTGATGATGAAAATCCGTTTGTTGCTCACCTGAAATCACGGGGGAAACTCCATCGTGTGCAATGATCAGCTTACTGAAGAAGTCGAAGTGGAATTGCAAATGTTACGGGATCATCTTGAAGAGTTTTCTCTCTTTTGTTTTCTGGATTTATGGAAATAAGGGGGCATTTATTATAATAAATTTGTAGGCAGTTTGCATTGTTGTTTCAAATTTATTAACATTTTGGAATAAGGGCTGGCTATGTGTTCTATATAGCTTTTCCTGCACATGTGGAAAAAGCTTTGTAAAGGTTCATATGAGGAGGCTTCGATTACACGGGGATAGATTAAAATGAAAAAGAAAAGTAAAGAGGAAAGCAAAGAAGAATTTGAGGATGTTTACAAAAGAATGAATTTGCAAACCGAACAGGATCGGCAATATTTCATAGGTCTTGGAAGTCTGCCCACCCATAACGAAGATGAAAAAGCTAAGCCGGTATTTATAAGAGCAGATATTCTGTCATCAGAAACGAGGAAAATGTAAAATGCCAGACTGGAGCGAAACCCTTAAGGAAATTAAAGAAGCTGGTAGCGCTCACGATATGATCCGCCGAGAATACTTGATGCGCTTATTTAAATTAACTGGCCGCAATATTATCCTTTATTATTCTGGGTGGTTGCAAAAGCGTAATATTCCTGGTGTAGAAGTTTCTGATGCTGATAAAAACGGGTTTATGACTGTTATTCATAAGCTTGATTGCTCTAAAGGGCTGGATTTAATATTACACACCCCAGGTGGTGAAACAGCAGCTACTGAATCTTTGGTAGATTATCTTCGAGAAAAGTTTGATTGGAATATGAGAGCTTTTGTACCACAGCTCGCCTTGTCCGCAGGAACAATGATGGCTTGTGCATGTAAAGAAATTATTATGGGGAAACAGTCCAGCTTAGGGCCGGTTGATCCACAATTCCGTGGGTTGCCGGCCCATGGCGTAATTGAAGAATTTAAGGTTGCACATAAAGAAATCAAAAAAGATGCAAGTAAGATCCCAATTTGGCAACCCATACTTGCAAAATATACACCTGCTCTCTTGGGAGAATGTGAGAAGGCTATCGATTGGGCAGATGAGATGGTTAGAGACTGGCTTAAAAGTGGAATGTTTAACGACTTAGAAGATAGCGAAAAGGAAGAGAAAGTTGGGAAAATAATCGAAGAGTTAGGAGATCATGCATTATCAAAATCCCATGCACGTCATTTATCATTTAGAAAATGCAAAGAAATGGGTTTAAAGGTGAAGTCTCTTGAAGAAAATCAAAAACTACAGGATGCTGTATTATCCGTTCATCACGCTTGTATCCATACATTAAGTTCTACAGGAGCAATTAAACTAATAGAAAATCACGAGGGACGAGCGTTTATTCAAAGTGTGAACGTGAAACAAAAATAAGCTACTCCGGACAATCCGGAAGTAGGAACTAGGAATCAATATTGTTTTAGAATGCTGTTAGAGCAAAACATTCTTCTGTATGGGCTCCTAAAGGGGAAAAACTTCGACTCCTTTTCGCAACAACCTATTTGCTGGCGTTTTATTGTTATTTAACTGTCAATCCGTAATTCTCTCGTGTTCGGCCCCAGCGTCCGCGCACTAAAAGGCTCGGATATTTTACCGTCAATCATCAGCTTCAGATAAATATTGTAAGCTGGCAGATTGACTAAGTCTTCCCGCCCGAATACCGGATAGAATTCCTCGGCTAGGCATTTGGCGTCTTCAGCTCCAACCCGGAAAGAAACGAGCGTTCCCGCATTTCCTAAAACCGCCGTCCTTATATCCTCTTCTATCTGCTCCAGATACTGATTGCTCATAATCAGGTTCAGCCGATATTTTCTGGCCTCTGACAGTATGTCAACAAAGGAAGCCGTCGCGAAACTCTGAAACTCGTCAACGTATAAATAAAAATCTCTCCTTTTTTCTTCCGGCATATCCTGCCTGCCGAGTGCCGTCAATCCCAACTTTGCTATCAGCATAGCGCCGAGAAGGGAAGCTGAATCTTCCCCGATTTTTCCTTTGGAGAGATTGACCAAAAGAATCTTCCCTTCGTCCATTATTTTTCGTAAATCGAAACTGCTTTCGGGCCGACAGATCACATTTCTTACGATTTTGCTGGAAAGAAACTGCCCGACCTTGTTTTGAATCGGTGCGACCGCCTCCTGCTGGAAACGCTCGGAATAACTCTCGAACTCATCCTGCCAAAAGGATCGTAAAAGAGGATCTTGCTGTTTGTCCGTAAGTATTTTCCGGAACCTGGCATCTGACATCAGCCTTTGTAGATGTAGGAGCGTCGAGTTGGGAAACTCGACCAGAGTCAGCAAAGCGTTCCTTAGAATATATTCCATCCTCGGTCCCCAGGAATTATACCATATCTTCTTGAAAACGCTTATCAAAGCCGAAGCGATCAATGGAGCCTCCGCAGGGTCCCTAACCTGCAGTGGATTAAAAACAAGCTTCTCGTCTTGCGGATTGAAATAAATCAAGTCTTTCTTACGGGATGCGGGCAGCAGCTCGAGAACCCGCTCTACCAAATCCCCGTGGGGATCGAGAAGGCACAATCCTTCTCCTTTTTTCAAATCAGACAGGGCCATGTTGGATATCATGGTCGATTTTCCCATGCCCGTTTTTCCCACCAGATACATGTGATAGCGCCTGTCTTTTCTTTTGATTCCGAACCTGCTGCTTTTACCCCGGAAATCCGTCCTGGCAAACAGTGTTATTTTCTCGTCTTTTGGTTTTTCCCGCATATTTTTGAAATTAAAAGGACTTGCGCTAAGACGCAAATCCGTAGTTCTATTAAAGAATTTTATTCTGCGATTAAATGCATGTAGTTCTTTTAGTGGCCGACAGGGTTTGGTTCGGGGTGGGGAAAATATATTTCCGTCAATCGGCCATTTATAGGCGCTTAAGCGCGGCACATCGTTAACAAATTCACGATGCAGGCAAAAATCGAAGTCGTTTGCTGTATGTCTTTCGTCTTTTGCCGTTGTCGTTCTATTAATTCTTTTTCAAGTTCAGTTTTGAAAAAGAATTAGCTCTTTAACAATATGTTATCAGAAGGTGTTTTTGATAAAAGTCCTTCGGATTAGACTCTAAATCCGTTTTCGCCCGTCTTTTTTCAAAAACTGCAGATGAAAGAATAAAAGCAGTTCTTTGAAAAAAATAAATATGGAGGTGAAAGGCGATGAACGGATTTTATGAAGGATGCTTTTTCTGTGCGATGAAAAATGAAATACCGCGACCGGAAAAATGTTTTCTTTGCGCACGCCCGAAAGTCATCAGGCAGGGCTGGATATACTCACTCGGATTATATTTTGCCAGATGCCGGCGGCAGCACGCCACTTCCAGGTGGAGCCGGGCAATCGTCCTGGCCAAAGAATGCTGCTTCCCGTTGATATCCGCTTTCGGAAGAATGCTTGCTTTTTACTGCACGCATTACCTGCAGGAGCCCGGTCCATTTCTTGTCACGAACGTACCTTCTTTTTCCATTGATCTCGGGCTGTTTGAAAGGCCTGCTTCGCTTACCACCAAACTGCTGTTGAATACAGTTGCCGAATCGATAAAAGGCGACAACAGGTGGATAGTAACCGAGAACCTGCTTGTTCAGAGCAGGGAAAAGTCGATCAAGCAGCATCGCTGCGGATCAGACGGGAAAAGAAAAAAGAATGTTCGGGGGATCTACGCTCTTTCCGATGAGCAAGCGGTA
>PUNP01000894.1 GCA_003551785.1 Candidatus Brocadiaceae bacterium
AATAAAACAAGCTGTCCTACATTCTGAACCAGTGACATAAGGAAGAGTATAACTGCACCGGCAAACATCGAACGGCAAACCATGGCTTTGCGCCCGTATCTGTCAGCAAGTATACCCCATAAAGGAGCCGATATACAAAAGCTTATCCCTGTTACACCTATCGCTATACCCGACCAAAATGCCTGCTGACCGGTATCAAACTCACCAAGTTCTGCGATAAAGAAAGGCATAAACGGTAAGGCAAATGAAAAGCCGAGGATCGCCAGTATCTGGGCGAGAAAAGCGAGCAAGAAAGTCTTTTTCCACATATATCAGCTACCCTATTCGATTGGAGTAAATTAACGAAGCAATATAACGGATTGAGATAAAAATAGCAAACACTGAACTTGTTACTTGCTCTTAAACCTGATTCTCTATACAATCTTAGCTGTTTATACAAAAATTTTCAGGAGGTAAAATAATAATGCTGCCGGAATATGTGGGACCATGTGCGTTAGGGATCAAGATGGGGCTTGTGCTGCGGGCCAGCGACCTGGCAGCTTCCGTTATTGAAGCACTCAGAGATGTTGAGTCTGATGGTTTATTATCAGACGGTGATGCTGTTTGCATCACGGAATCTATAGTGGCCAGGGCGCAGGATAATTATGTCGGGATTGAGGAATTAGCTGAGAAGTTCCGCAGAAAACTTTCTATAGCCCGAGACGGCCGGATAGGAGTGGTTTTTCCTATTATGAGCCGTAACAGATTCTCACCGGTTCTTGAAGCAATCGCTGCCGCCGTCCCGCAGGGAGAAGTTATCGTCCAATTGTCTTATCCCGATGATGAGGTTGGTAATCAACTCATACCAGCTGAAGCCGCTGTGAAGCTTGAAAAAAAAATAGGGGATTGTATACTTCCTGCGGACCTTGACCGCCGTTATCCCCACCCTCTGACAGGAGTCGACTATACTGAGCTATATCGCTCGTTGATTGAGAAGGCGGGAGCAAGTGCGCAAATCATTCTCTGCAATGACCCTGTCAGAATACTGGAATACGCCCCTGACGGCATTATAGCCGCCGACATACACACCAGAGAGCAGACCAGAGAAAAACTTCATCCCGTTCACGAAAATGTTATCACTTTGCAGGATGTCTGCAGTCAGCCGGATGAGGCCCATGCGTGGTCTGAATGGGGGCTTTTGGGCAGCAATATGGCCTCCGGCGGAAAGCTCAAACTGGCTCCTCACGATTGTAACGGTTTCGCCGCTAGCGTGCAGGAATGCGTAAAAGGTGAATTCAATAAAAATGTGGAAGTAATAATATATGGTGACGGGGCCTATAAAGACCCCACCAGCGGGATATACGAGCTTGCCGATCCCTGCGCGGCCTTTGGGGCGACTTCCGGACTTAACAGAATGCTCAGAACAGGTATTAAGCTGAAATTGATGGTCGACATTTACCAGGAACAGGGAAAATCAGAAGAAGAAATACGGAACATCGTTGAGCGCGAAGCTATTAAGCGTCGGAAAGTTGATTCAATAGAGAGTGAGGGAACTACCCCCAGGCGAATGCAGGACTTACTGGCCAGTCTGGCCGACCTGGTAAGCGGTTCTGCTGATGCAGGCACACCGGTAGTGCTGGCCAAAGGCTTCCTGGATGTGTAACTATATCTATCAAATTTCACTACTTCCCCTATGTAACAGCACTTAAATCTGCCAAATATTGTAAATTCTCAGAGAACTTTTATTTTTTAAGTAATTATCAGTCGCTTTTTGATGAGTCATATAATATTTGATGAAATCACAAAAAGATACAAGGCAAATAATTGGCATAGATGCAGGCAATAGCAGAATCAAGATTGCTTTGCTTAACTGTGGCAAAGTTGTGTATAATACTGCAATTGCTACGCATCCGGTTCATACTTTGGCCAAAAGATTATCCGGTGTATTCGATGGTAAAAGTCCCAATATGGAGCCCATGGTATTGATTAGTTCCGTTTGTCAGGAAGCTGAAGAGCCGATAGTTGAATTTTTAAAATGTTACGGTTTTTCCTGGCATTTCTTATGCCATAAAGATATACCTTTACCTGTAGCTGATTCAATCAAACAAAAGGAAAAAATTGGGGTAGACAGGCTAATTTCTGCCTATGCAGGGGTAAAGGAATTTGGGGCGCCGTGTGTTATAGTAAGTGCGGGAACCGCCATAACCATTGATTTAGTCAATGATCACGGCATATTTGCAGGTGGTGCTATTGCTCCGGGATTTGGCTTAGCTGCCCGAGCTTTGCATGAATTTACCAGCAGCTTGCCAATGATAAAACCTGATATACCTCCTGTGACGTGCGGGACTGATACCGAAACGGCTATAAAAAGCGGAATTTATAATTTTTGTAATGGTGGAGTGAAGAAATTGGCATATGAGTTTAGCTCTGAATGCCGGAATGATTCACACTTAATATTGACCGGCGGAGATGCTCACATGATTGAAACTTCTTTAAATAAAAATAACGACAACTTCCATCTTTATGAGCATTTATTATTTTGCGGAATATCGTATTTATATGATTTTCTTTAGCATTTTGATCTTTCAGCTAAATTCGGACCACAGAGTGGCTGATAGTTAGAATATGTTTGGAGTTTTTAATGATTAACGCAGTTATTAACCATATTACCGGGCACACATACAAGAACAAATATCGAATTGGCAAGAAGGTTTTTGTGGGATCTTTCGCAGAAGTCTTTAATGCCGAATCACGTAATGATGGAACGGAGGCTGTTGTGAAAGTGCTTACGGAAGCAGGTGAAAAAATCGCTTCTAAGCTTAAAAATGACCCGAAAAGCATGTGGGAGGGCGAAATTCTGCTGGCATTGAAGCACCCTAATATCGTGAAAGGTTATGATTGCAGCAGCGGAAAAAAGTTTTGGATTGCGATGGAAAAACTTGACTTCCCTTTAAACACTTACCTTAGCTGTAATTTTCATACTATGACTCTTCCACAAAAAGTGGAAATATTATATAATATTGCTAAGGCTATACGGTATCTCCACAATAAGGGACTGGTTCATCGTGATATTGCAACTGATAATATCATGTTAAAGGACAACACAGCAAAATTAATTGATTTCGGCATGACTGCCCCCCTCGGGTCTGATGTTATAAAAGGCAGGGTGGGAACGCCCAGCTATATGGCCCCCGAGATGATAAGAAGACGGGAATCCACCTCGAGCGGCGACATCTATTCCTTCGGAATGGTTATGTATGAATTAATTACGGGAGTCAAACCTTTCACCGGTGAGAGCAAGGAACAACGGATGACACAAGCGCTTAATATGGCCCCCCTCGCCCCATCGGTAATGGGAAGAGAATGCCCTAAAGACCTTGAAATGCTGATTATGGGATGCATTTCCAAAGACCCGTATCAGCGGCCCGGAAATGCACAAAAAGTCGTTAGAATTCTGGAAAATATAAGGGAACAGGAACAGTGATCGTTGGTCATCTTTCTATAACACCTCAGTGAATCACCATGCTGCCACACCGGCACAGAACACGATGTGGTAATACGTATCCGGGTTCACTGGGATTTACGCTTTTCACATAATTTTGGGAGCACAAGCAATGAGAAAGAGAGTGATTGGACGTATAGTGACGTCGGTTTTGACGGTTGTCTTCGGAATATTATGTATTATTTATGCAATTCGCAGTGACGACCCGGGCTTGCGGGCTATTTCATGGGCTCTTCTCGCACTGACGGCTACGTCTTTTTTCCGATATTTTGAGGATTAATCCGCACTCCCCCGCTCCGGAGATACTAAAGTTCTCTCAATGGAACTAAGCCCCGCACTTTTCTCCAGGAACAACTGCAAGTGCGGGAAAGGTATTTCGATCCCTGCTGCATCGAGTGCCTTCTTGCTTTTCTCAACGTACTCCCATTGCATCGGGAATAAATCCCATGGGTCTTCTATCCAGAAACGCATCTCTAAATCTACACTGCTTCCGGAAAGTTCTTGGACAATGACTACGGGGCCCGGTTCCTTTAAAATTCGCTGATCATCTGTAATTGTGGAAAGCAAAGTCTCACGAGCATTGTCTATATCTTCTTTGTAAGCTATACCTACAGGTACTCTAACTCTAATTTTGTCGGTTAGCGTATAGTTAATTATACGCTCAGAAGCTATGTCCTTGTTAGGGGAGACGATAGTCTCATTATCAAAAGTTGTCAAGACCGTCGTACGAAGCCTTACTTTCGCTACCTGGGCGTGAATATCACCGATCCTGACCCAATCTCCGGGTTCGAATGGACGATCTATTGCTAAGGTGATTCCAGAAATGATGTTTGTGATAGTATCCTGTGCGGCGAGAGAGACGGCAAGACCTGCGATACCAACACCGGTAACTAAAGCTGTAATATTGAAACCGAGTTGATTCGCGATAGTCAACACAGCTAAAACAATCACACCATATTTTAGAAATCGTGTAAGCAAATCCTGAATGCCGACTGAGACGTTTGTTTTTTTGATAGCTTTTATCGCGATTTTTCTGACAATAATTAATAATACCCAGAAAAAGACTAACAACAGTAATGAAGCTATCAACTGAGGGATGTAATTAAGCACCTGGTTGACTAATTCGGTCATTTGCAAATTTTCTTCTAACCACCTTAACATTTTTACCTCCTTTTTTATTATCACTTAACCCTAAAATGCTGCTGGATATGTTCTTCAACTTTCATGGCTGCGTCTTCAGCTGAGGAAGAAAGAGCATTCTTTTTGCTATCAATCGCCGTACCTAAACCATCAAATTGGGTATTGAATAATGGTTTTACATAGTTTTCTGAAAATTCAATGAAAACAATATGAACTTTACATGCTGCAAAATAAAGTGTCCCGAAGTCGGTTTCCCGGGTATCCGTAATATTATTATCAACAATTCCGGTGAGGATATAGGTTGGTGCGGAGCTCTCTTTCCCATCAACATTATTTTTCATCTTTTCCTCAAGAGCATCGAGTTCCAAAGTAACGAACTCACGGGGTTCCCACTCCCAATCGCTCTTCAGTATTATTTCAACATCAGCTTGCTTGAGCCGATTAATCAGTTGACGTGCGGTTAGTCCTTCATTAATATTTTGTTCAGTCCCGTCTGTTCTCTCTTGAATGAAGAGAGATAAAGGAATGTCCAGTTTGCTTTCTTTATTTTTGGGATCGAAAATATAATAAGGGCCGGAGAGTTTTTGATGGATAGAGCTTTCAGGCAGAAAGTGTTCAAATGCTATTTTAGCGCGTAAAATGAAAGCTTCCGTTTGCAGCCTGGCAGACAGCCTGGTGAAATCCGCTTCTGCTATACCCTCTGGTGATGTGCTGCCTATACGGGAGTCCTTATCAGTGAACGATTCGCGTTGCGTATCCATGAACTCGAATTTGACAGGAATGCCCTCGATGGGTTCTTTTTGATCGCCGGCGATGAGCTTGACGCTTACAACTTTCTCTTGATCTTCTTCAAGACTATACCATCTGTCTGGGCCGGATTCGGGCACAAGCTCCATTTCTGACAAGAATTTATCGAGCTCAATATAAGTTTCAGACAGAAGGTCGGCACTGAGTTTTTCAGCAAACTGACTTAATTTTTTATCCGCAGGTTTAATAGCAAGAGCAATCAGATAGTTCATTAAGGCAGACTCGGCTTTATGCATCGCCTTTCCAAGGTCTTCGGCTGCACGATTGAAATTGGCTGCTTGCCTTTGATTAATACCGGAACGCAACAAATATTTCCAGTATTCTAAAGCTTCAAGAGCGTTATCTTTGCATCTTTCGGCATTTTTCCTTCGGTCAGTCACAGCAAGTGCATAATGCACGCCGATAGCAGAATCATACCAGAATTCCCCCGTTTCCGGTTCAATTAAATTAATATGATCGAAGTTGATTTTTTCAAATTCGAGCATCTCAATTTGACTTTTGATTTTTTCAGGAATCTTATTGGCATCAGGCTTTGTGTAGTCGAAACACAGTTCTAACACTTCATTCAATGCTTCGGTTTGAGCATTCATTTCAGCCTCCTCCGCGCTAAGGCCAATCCCGGTCGATAGCAGATAATTTTCGGGTGGAAATTGCACATTTTCCCCGGAAGCCAGCCAATGAGGCAGTTCTGAGAGTGTAATCTCCCCCATACTTATGGCTTTACGATACTGTCGTATAGCTGCTTCGCGTACAACTCTTGCTTTCAGTTCGGAGTCCAGGCTATCAAAAAATTCCTGAAGAATAACATCTTCATTTTCCATTTCCCACAGCCTGTAATCTTTATTCAAGTGCCGGGCGCATTGTTTTGCGGTTTCATTAACAACAGTCAGGGGGATTTTCAGCATAAGGTGAATGCGCCCGTCCTGGAACCTCCAAACATCCTTATCAAAAGAGCGTCTCATAACATTTTTCACGACTTCATCGGCCAGATTCTGCGAAAAGAGCTTTGAACCAATTTCTCTGCCCTCGATATATTCAGGGTGGGATTCAACAAAATCTTTCAGGGATTGGTAAACATAAGCAGCAATTTGATCTGAAAGCATAAAGCGGGCATTTTTTTTTGCTTCCAGGAGGGCTGTTTCTCCTTCGATATTTTCATGGGCGTACCCCACTCCTGTCAGAAAACGTTGGAATTCTTCAGCGGCATAAGGATACCTGACCCATGCCGGCAACTCTTCCGGCCGGGTGTCAGTAGTTTGACAGCCTGAGTGAAGTATTAAAATAAAAAACAATACTGTAATGCAGCAGTATTTAAACATTATTCCGGCCCTGCTTTCGTAGTTATTCAGCGAATTCTGACAACTAATTTCCATTGACAACACGCACACGGTGGAGATTTTCCTGGTAGGGAAAAGGACTTCCGGGCATTCTATAGGAATTCTTTTAGCCTATTAATTTTCGGTAACGGTAGCTCTGGCTACTTCTTCTACTGTCGTGTTGCCGTCGAAAACGGCTAACAACCCACTCTGCCTCAAAGACCTTGCTCCATGTTTCCTGGCGCACATCCTAATTTCACCAGTAGATGCACCCGAATTTAGTAAGTCTCGGATTTCGTCATTAATATTGACAATTTCAAAAATTCCCATCCGCCCCTTATACCCAATATTATTACACATTTGGCATCCGCGACCGCGATAGAATTTCTTACCCTCGACATCTTCTTCTTCCAACCCCAGGCTCAAGAGACTTTCCTGACTGGGTGTATATTCCTCTTTGCAATTAGGGCAGATGCTCCTCACGAGGCGTTGAGCAATTACTCCCTCAAGGCTGGCATTGATAAGATAGGGCTCAAGACCTAAATCCACCAGCCTGGTTAGCGTTGTGGAACCGTCATTAGTATGGCTGGTGCTGAAAACTAAATGGCCCGTGAGAGCGGCCTGGACGGCTATTTGGGCCGTATCAACGTCACGAATTTCACCAACCAAAATAATATCGGGGTCTTGACGCAGGAATTGCCTTAGTGAGGTTTCGAATGTAACACCCAGTTCTTCCTTAATCGGCATCTGCATAATACCTTCAATTTCGTATTCAACAGGGTCTTCAGCGGTTAGTATCTTCACCCCTATGTCATTAAGCCGTCGCAGCACGCTGTATAAGGTCGTAGTCTTGCCGGAGCCGGTAGGGCCGGTACAAAGAATAATACCATGCGGCTTTTTGATCATCTGGTCGACCTTTTCCATGTCGTCCCCCCTAAGCCCGATTTTATCCATATCTAAAGCGACCTGGCGTCTGTCCAGTACACGGCAGACAACACTTTCGCCGAACATAGTCGGAAGGGTTGATATACGTAGGTCTACGGGGTTCCCGCTGATATTTAGCTCTACACGCCCGTCCTGCGGCAGGCGTCGTTCAGCAATA
>PUNP01000888.1 GCA_003551785.1 Candidatus Brocadiaceae bacterium
ATAGCCGGTTCAACCGGCTGGTCGTTTTCAGTAATTTCTTGCACCTTCCCGCTTCGCAAGCGGATTATCCTGTCGGCCATACGGCCGATAGCCGCGTTATGGGTCACAAGGATGGTTGTTTTGCTGCTTTGCCTGTGGACTTTTCGCAGCATTTCGAGGATCGTCTTGCCGGTCTCAAAGTCCAGCGCACCCGTCGGCTCATCACATAATATCACTTGCGGGTCTTTCACGACGGCCCGTGCGATAGCTACACGCTGCTGCTCACCGCCGGAGAGTTGTGAGGGGAAATGGCTGCTGCGTTCGCCCAGCCCTACCATCTCAAGCATCTCCGAGGCCGACAGGGGCTTATCCACAATTTGAGCGGCTATCTCGACATTTTCCAGCGCCGTCAGGGTGGGGATGAGATTAAAGAACTGGAATACAAACCCAACGGCATCGCGCCGGTATCCGACCATTTTATTCCGCCCCAGCGCCGAAAGCTCCGTATCGCCAAACATCACCCGTCCGTTGTCCGGGCGGTCCATCCCCCCCAGAATATTCAGCAAGGTGCTTTTGCCGCTGCCGCTCGGGCCAAGGATAACAAGAAATTCCCCTTCATAGACAGATACGTCAATATTCCGAAGTGCCCTTACCGTCAGTTCTCCCATGGGGTACGTCACTGACACATCTTCAACTTTATAGAGGTTTTTTTGCTGTGTATGGTTATTCACATCAGTATTCATTTTCAAGCCTTCCCGTGCTCCGCTTTAATCATTGGTCAATACAACTTTCCCGACATTCTCACTCCTCTGAAGGATGCCATGCGCCTGTTCGGCTTTTTTCATGGGAAGTATGGTATGTAGAACCGGCTTAACCGTTTTTTTCGCGAATGCATCCCAAAGCTGCTCTTCGAGGCCTGCCAGAATTTGGGCTTTCATTTCGGGGCTGCGGCTGCGCAAGGTGCTTCCAATAAGTTTTATTCCGTTTCTGAAAAATTCCCTCATATCCAGCTCACTCGCTGCCCCGCCGAGCGTGGCGATGACGACCCAGCGTCCGCCATGCGCCATCGTCTTCAGGCAGGCACCAAGAAGCGGACCCGCCACGCAGTCCAGGGCAACATCGGGAGGGTGCTGATCAAGGATATCCGGGATATATTCGGTTTTTCTATTAATGACAACATCCGCCCCGAGTTTTCTGACAAACGCCGCTTTTTTTTCGGAACCGACGGTCGTAACCACTTTGCCACCCAGTTTTTTGACGAGCTGGACAGCGGCAGTGCCTACGCCGCTAGCACCGGCCTGAATAAAAACGGTATCGCCCCTTTCCATCTCGCCTTCCATGCATATATTCAGGTAGGAAGTGGCAAAAGCCTCGGGGATAGCCGCCGCTTCCGCCATCGACAACCCCTCCGGCACGGGAAGGACCATCCCCGCCGGGACGGCAACCTTTTCAGCGTATCCACCGCCGCCGAGCAGTGCACAGACCTTCTCGCCGGTCTTCCACCGGCATCCTTGGGGCGCCTTGTCAACAGTCCCCGCCACTTCCAGCCCCATCCACTCCGGCCAGCCGGGCGGAGGTGGATAGCGTCCCTCGCGCTGCAGCAGGTCGGCGCGGTTCAGGGCGGCGGCATGGATATCAATCGTTATCTCATCATTCTTCGGCGACGGGGCGGGAACATCCGCCCAGACAAAATTCTTATTCGAATCGAGCAGCATTGCTTTCATGGTATTAACTCTCCTGAGTTGAAGTCACGTCGTTAATATTCCAATGTATATTATCCAGCACAGCTTTCATGGCTCTTATTGTCGGTTGGCCCAGTCCGTATCGTTCTTCGTAGCAATGGACGGCAAAAAGGACCGACACACCCAGTGCCGGGCCCAGAAAACGGTGCGGACGGCTGAATTGCCCGTTACAAAGGTGGATGAAAGGTGTTTTCAGCTCACGGTTCAGCAGCATTGTCGTACGGAATGCTTCAGCGAGCTCTTCCTGAGTATTGACGCATGTCACGATTTTCACAATATCCGGTCCGCGCGATTCCAGAACACGCATATGCTCGAGTACCTGTTCAGCCGTCCGCGCGCAGGCCATATGAGAAGAGATGACCACATCGGCACCCTGAGCGCGTATCTTATCGATAAGCTGCATCTGCCGGTCAATAGCTTTATGGTTATATGTAATTTCCATCGGTGAGGGGTCGTATAAATCCCCCATAACATCAATCATCAAAGCACCGGCCCCGGCTGCGGTGAGCAGCAGTTCCTGGCGCTTATCGTCATCGGAATCTTCCCACCGGTCATTACGGTAAAAAACGAACATGTAGGGCAGGTTCACCGAATCAATAACACTTTTCAATGACTCCCGGTTTCTGAACTCGGGTTTTAAATCCGAGAGATCGACCGCTATTGCGTGCGCTCCGTCAAATTCGGCATTTTTTGATTTTGCGGTCAATTCCTGCGGAGTCTGCCCGGCCATGATCCCGGTGATAACCGGATGCTGTCTGTTCAAGAACGAATATCTCATGTAATTTTCCTCTCTTATACAATTACTTGAATCATATCAGCTTAAGCTTCATTTTACGGCTCTCCTTCAAGTTTCATCAAATATTCTCCTCTAAGTCCTTTCCATCAGTTATTATGCTAATTGTTAAGTTAAATTTTTCTCCAATCAAACAATACGCCTACGGGAAAATCCTTATCATGCGCCAACCGCTCATAAACCTCCGGCGCCGCATCCGGAGACTGAATCTCACAGATCAGCGGTGTGACATCTAAACGGCCGTGAGAAATCAAATCCAGAACAGCCCTGCAATCATCTTCGAACGTCCAATTACCCGGATACGACTCACACTGAGGGCGGGCAGCATTATGTGCTCCGAAGAGCTGGATGCCGGGATAATGGACCTGATGATAGAGATCATATTCGGCCGGATTACGGGTGCAGCCCAGGAGGGAGACCCTTCCCAATGGAGCGGTGCATTCCAGGGCCTGATTCAGTGCCTGAGCCACCCCGGAGACTTCAACAACGACATCAACCCCTTGATCGCCGGTTAACGACCGGATATTTCGCGCAAAGCCCTCGGTGTATGGATCAAAGACCGCATCGGCCCCCATTTTTACCCCATACTCTCTGCGCTGAGGATGCGGATCAACGCCGATCACCGGCACGGCGCCTGCAATCCGACTGAACTGTACAGAAAGCAAACCAAGGATACCCAGTCCCATCACCATGACACTTTCCCCCAACTCAAGACGTGTCTTTCTGACGCCTGCCGCTGAAAAAGCAGCTATAACGGTAAACACAGCTTCCTCTGATTTAATTGAAACCTCAGGAACAGGCATGACTTTATCTTCAAGAATAAGGTTGTATTTTTGATGTTTGCCTTTGTAGATGACAACACGATCGCCTTCACTCACTCTTTTTACGCAATCACTTGTTTCCCTGACCGTACCGACACCGGCGTATCCCAGCGAGCGGGGGAAATCGGTATGACAACCCGAACGCCGACCGCTGATGTTGTATTCTCCCATCAGATTCGCCCTTTCCGTACCGGGGCTGATGATGGTGTATTCCGTATCCACCCATACCTGCTTTTCACCCAATTTTCCCGGAGTCTTCTTCTCCAAAAGCTCGGCGACACCGCGGGATGTGAAAACTATTTGTTTGTTTTTCATTGTTTTAACTCCCGTGCAGCCGATTCCAAATCACTTTGAATACCGGCTAAACATTTAACCTGCATATTTCACGCGTTTTCAGTGGTGCATCTGTGGCAAATGTCAAACGCCGCTGTATTCGTATACTGCAAGTGCAGACTTTTGCCGCAGATGCACCGCTGAGAACGCGCCCGCAGGGTAAACCGCCGTTTAAGGCCTCGCTGGTACACACTGTAAATCTTGAAAGCCACCCAAATGATACTTAACACATTGATTTTCAATCCGTTATATTAAATGTTGTCGTTGGTTTATGAAATACGCAGGTTAAAGGATGTCTTCTGTTCGAAAGAGGCATCGGTAAAGAGCACCCGTTAAAATGTGAGGCGTACGCTCCAAAAGCCATTTCGAGAGCCCAACGGCCATCATGGCCACTTGAAAGCGTCTCATCACGCCGCTCCGCGATAGCATGCAGCAGATCAAGTGCTGCACAACGATTGCAACAGGCAAAATACAGTTTACTCCCGGAAATATTATCCACCGGGAAAGGTAAAGGAGCCGCTCCAGGAATTTGCAGCCTGTAGGGAGTTTTAATGACAGAATATTTCCCGCCTTCTTCAAAAGGGCGCCGCCCGCGACGGATTCTGAGCTGCCTTTTTGCGTCGTATCGAAAGGAAATAGCCGCTTCCGAACCGACAACTGAAATACCCATACGGGGGATGTTTCCATTATACATGCCTTTCCTGCTTTCAAAGAATACTCGAGCCCCTTTCTTAAATCCATAAACAGCAAGAATCTCATCTCCGACAACAGGCCCGACATCTTCTGTCGGTTCCTTAATATCTTCGTATGTTGCTTTTCGTCCTTTATCATTGGTAATATGGCCAAAAACCCATTCAGGGTCTCCCAAAAAAAATCTTGAAAGATCAAAGAGGTGTGTTCCCAGCACCAACATATCTTCCCCCCCGCCTCGATGGTCTTCTTTTCCCCGGCAATATATTGACAGTGGGCGGCCAATATCACCTTTTTGTATCATCGTCCGGGCAGTTTGAAACTGAGGGGCATATCGCCCAAGATGTGCTACCGAGAGCAATATGCCGGCTGAAGCGGCAGCATCGATCATGGCATCGGCATCTTCCAGACTCTTCGCCAGGGGTTTTTCACAGTATATGTGACATCCCTTTTTAGCAGCCGCAACAACAACATCTTTATGAAAACCCGGCAGACGGGAACAAACGCAGATCACATCCGGTGCGTCCCGCTCGATAAGTTCATGCCAGTCAGCATAACTCTTTTCAGCGCCGGTTTCTTCCTGAAGCCACTTTCTGCTTTCTTCATCAGGGTCAGCCACAGCAACGATTTTGACCCGCGGCAATCCCCAAAATGCCAGATGCGTACCGTGCCCCCCTTTACCATGCCTGTTATAATAATCAATGACACCAACACGCCACGTTCCATCCGGAACAGTCATTCTTTCACTTGCGGTCTCCATGGTATACCCTATTCCACAAATTTCAAGCAACCGAAAAAAACTTCAAATATGCAAAAGGGGAAATAAGATCAGTTCCCCCTGAGCCCAAGGCTTCGGCCACCATCGATAATATAGTTTTGACCGGTAATAAAAGCAGCTTTCTCCGAAACCAAAAATGAGACAAGTTCAGCCACATCTTCCGGACGTCCCACTCTGTTGATATACGTACGACTTAAAGCCTGATCTTTGTCTACATTCTCCTCTTCGCGCGGTATCCATCCCGGAGAAACACAATTGATATTTATCCCTTTCCCGCCGACTTCCTTTGCCAGGGATTTGGTCATCGCAATAAGCCCACCTTTTGCCGCCGCGTACTCGGCATATTTTTCAAGCCCCTGCAACCCGAGTATAGAACCGATATTTACCACATTCCCATCGTTCTTTTCGATCATATGACCTAAAACTTCACGCGTGCAGAACATCGCTCCTTTTAAATTCACATCCAGCACCCAATTGAGCACCTCCACATCCTGCAAATGAAAAGGCATCATTTCTCCGCGGGCACCACCTCCGGCATTATTTACCAAAATGTCGATATGCTGATACTTATCCAGGGCCGTGTTGACCATTTGTCTGATTTCCTGTATGTTGCGAACATCAGTTTTGACGGCGAGTGCCGGGGCGCCTGCGACCTCTACCATCTCCGCGGTCTCGCGTGCCTGCTTGATGTCGACATCGGCCACAACGATGGAAACACTTTCTGCTGCCAGTTTCATAGCTATAGCCCTTCCAATGGCGCCACCCGCGCCTGTTATTATTGCTGTGCGATTTTCATGCATCTTATTTACGCTCCTTAAAAAAAGATTAAAAAAGTGTATACATTTGACTGAGGACTTATCCGGCTCTCCGTTTTCTTGGCGGATGTTGAGATTGCGCAAACGAATTGTAATCACTTATAGTAAAAAGAGATATCCTGAAGAACCAAAATTATCGATCTACCGCGCCCTTTCAGGGCGCAAGAATACATGTGAATCATCACCTCGGGTTGAAACCCGAGGCTACCGTACTTTGCCCCATCCGGGGCAAGGCCTCTGTTTTCGCCCCAGCGGGGCGAGGTTCGGTAGCCCCTGGTTTCAACCAGGGGTAATAAATGATCAAAAATAAGTGCGCCCCGCAAGGGCGCGGTTGCTCTTGAAACAGCGGCATTTGCTCATTGTTGCTTTTTCGGCTAGTGCTTAGTTGCATAACTAAGGCTAATCTTTGGTTATCATGATTGGCCTAAAAACACCATTAAGATACTAAAACTAAAACTTTATTCGGACTTACGCAACTAAGCACTAGCCCCCTGCCGCCAGGACTGTTTTTTGCACGGCGATTTCGTGATCCGGAGAAAAACCCGGTTCTTTTTCTCCGCGAATCGCGCGAGCGAATTCTATAAGTTGGCTGTCATACCGGCCCGGGACAGGCGGGAATTCCACTTTTTGGAAACCGGCCTGGAATGCTCCGGAATCACGGGAGAGACAAAGTTTGAGTGCCGGCATGGGTACAGGATTCTCCCGGGAAGCCCGGCCGTGATTTACCGGTTCCAATGGATATATTTCTGCGGTTCCTTCATCTCCACAAATCACCAACTGCCGTCGCTGCATGCCGCCGGGTTCCACAACCGCGGCGCGAATAGTCGCCGTTGTTTGCGGGTATTCCAATACAGCAAGACCGTTATCATATAAGCCGTCTTTGTCCGGACGCGTTCTGCGCTGGAAAGACGTGATTTTCTCCGGTTCTCCCATCAGGGCAACAACAAGATCAATCAAATGACAGCCGAAAATGTACATCGCCCCTCCGCGAAACTGATTAAGCCATTGTCGATATTCACCGTCAGCCATTCTGTTGAACACACAGTCTATCTCGAAAATACGGCCCAATATGCCTTTTTTTGCGATATCCATTGCAAACTCCACCGCGGGGTTGTTGCGCAGCATATAGCCCATCTGCACTATTAGCCCCTTTGAACGGGCATTGTCAAGAAGCAACTGGAAATCTTTCAATGCCTCCTCAGCCCGCTCATCCGAACCGGCGGGTTTGTCCAGATGGATGTGCATTCCTGCATCAATGCACCGTTGGGCGGCCGGCAGCAGGTCCCGCACATCGGTCTCGACGGTGACCGCCTGAAGACCCGGAGTTTCAAGCAGTTGGTCAACGGTCATCCATTTCAGCCCGCTGTAGGCGGAAAGATCCTTACGGCGTCTGTACCAATCAGGTGAAGGTTCTGCAACACCTACGACCTCAAACTCCTCGGGATATTTTCTCAGCGCAGCCATCTTGGCCTCACCATGGTTATGTCCTATGCCGATCTGGGCAATCTTAACCCGTCTTTTGGGCTTTTCCTTCATGTTTTTCCTTTATAATAAATTTTTGATTATGTGAGCCTGTTGCACAATCCCCCGCACAGGGTGAAATAGATTTATTTTTATTTTCTTCGTGCTCTTCGTAACCTTCGTGGTGATTTTTCAGTGAACTAAAGTACAAAACGTTTTATGCCGTCTTTCAATCTGGTAACGTTGAAATTGATCAAAAGCCCCGTTCTGATATTTGCCAATTTCATAAGTAGCTGAGCTTCATGAATGCCCTCAAGCTTTGCTACACTTTTCAGTTCGATAACCAGTTCATTTTCAATCAAGAGATCAATTTTGTAGCCGCAATCAAGACATATGCCTTTGTAGTTCA
>PUNP01000978.1 GCA_003551785.1 Candidatus Brocadiaceae bacterium
CGTGCGTGAGGCCGCAATTCGCGCCCATATATCCTCTTCCCACTCGGTTTTATCGCGTGTTACATGCATGGATGGGCCGGCTTCGATGTCAGCCTGCGTGCCGGAGGATTCTTTGATAACTTCGAGTTCCTTGTCGGCATCCTCTGTTGCATCGGCTTTGTCAACGCCGTCGCTGGCTTCCGGTTCGCTCAAACGTCCGATGAACAGCAGGCTGCCGATGGTGTTTTCGCGGATGACGAAAAGAAACGGATGATCGGCTCTGAAGACGGACGGACGGGGAGGATCAATCGCAGCGGTGAGTTCCATGACGACGGCGGTAGCTGCGGCCGCCTCTGTACCCTGTTCGTCGACCTCAACGAACGCCTTATGCAGTACGTCGGATATGAAAAGATAACGTGTGCCGTCCATGCCGGAGAAATCGGCCTTGTCCGACATAAAGGCATCCTGCATACCCAGGCTGCGGAGCTCCGTGACCAGCGAGCGGGCGCCCCATTCCATGGTGAATTTCGGGAAATAAACCTCCACTTCACGGCGATGCAGCTCCTGCGTCCATTCGCTGAGTTTGTCGGGATCCTCGGTCAGCATCCGTTCAATATCACGGAGCCGCCCTTTCTCTTTGGGCAACAGCACCAGCATGGAGGCATCCTCGCCTTCATAGGGCATTTCGAGTATCTGAACCCCGTCGGTCTCAGCATACGGGAAATGGTTTACCTGATGCATCATGGGCACTTTCACCGTTTCATCTTCGAAGAGATAAAAAGGTGCATCATCTGTTTTATCCGGATCGAATTGAGCCGCCCAGTCACCCTTGAAATAGATGGCGTTCGCCAGCACGAGCGTGGTCAGATCGCTGAGCGCATCGGGGCTGATGAGGTCTTTGATCAGCCCTTCGGTCGCGTCTTCCACCCAGGCGTTGATCGCCTCCGCCGCCGCTTCGGCCTTTTTGTAGTCGACGGGAACGATGGGTGTCCGGTAATGTTTTTCGATCATATCCAGGTATTCCTGCCGGAACGTGTAATCTTCCTGCGGCCAGAGTGAATTGGCGATATTGAGGGCCACTTCGCCGTCTGTCTGGGCCTGCTTTAGTTTTTCGGCGAGGACCGCAAAGGCCGGATGCAGCTCCTTCTGGTCCAGTGAGAAGCGCAGCGCCCTTGCCATCTGCTCTTCCGTCCGGCCTCGTGCGCCGGCGTAAGTCATGGCCAGGGCGGTGGAGAGGCTGTAGGGTGAAAAAAACAGGTCGCCGTCTTCTTCTTTTAGCTGGGCGTAAATATCCAGGGCGAATTGTGTGTTATCCCGGGCAACTCTCTCGATTTTTGTCGCCTCATCAGCACCTTTTCCCTGCTCTGAAAGTTCCGTTTCAGAGGAAGGCGCCGACGACGAAGCTGCCGGTACAATAGCTGAAAAGATCAACATAATGCTGCAGTACACTGCTGGACGTGCGAAAGAGCTGGATCGTCGGGGATTATTCATTTTTTTGCCTCCTTATTTTAACATGAAATCTACCTCTTTGTATATGGTAAAGGGTAAAAGCAGTTGGGTCAAGATTCGCTTTCATATTTAGACACATGAGTAAGGGTAATGTTCCCGGAAAAAAGTGATTATAAAATATGCCCTCTTAACTTGCATTCCAACGGGTATATGGCTATTATAAAGCTACTTGAAAATAACGGCTCTCTTTCCTCTTTCCGGTTCTTCAGGATTGAGCGTACTTACATTCCTCCGGGGGCGGCCCTCGATAAGTAGTTTAATAGATATGACATAAGGTGTTTTTACCCCCTCCAAACACCCTTACAATCGATTTTTAGTAACCGTTAAGCTTGGAAATCCTTTGGAATGCCGTCCCCAGAGTTTTTCTTTTGATTTCTGGAAAGTCATGATAACCACCGGGACAAGCCACGTGGAGTCTTATGTCTTGGTGTTTTGATTTCTGGTAGTCATTCATGCAAGCCACGGGCACAAGGCCCGTGGGGAAGCGGTTCAGGCAAACCATATGACGATGCCTGCGGGGTCCGGGATGGCAAACCTGAACGAGGTGATAGAGCCACCACTGGGCTTGCCCCAGTGGATTTTATGACTGACTACCAGAACTGTTTTGACTCCAAAAACAACTCCCCACGGGGCTTGTCCCCGTCGTTTAACTGCGTTTATTATGCACATCCATTTTAGAAAACATGCGGGCATGCAGCCGGAGCCTTATTTGACCGAGACCTCTAAACCTTCCGGGTCGATGATCATATTCACGCTCTCTCGCATGTGTGCCGGATCCCGGACAAATTCGAGGTAGTTGTGAAGCTGCTTCGCACAGTTTAAGCTATTGTGGGCCAGCAGAATAGCGCCCGGGGCAAGCCGTTCGTAAGCCGCTTTCAGGATATCCAGATAGACATCCTTGCCCTTTTCCGGCCCGCCGTCCGCATCCAGATAGAGCATATCAATATTCCCTGCGAATTCCTTCGCTGTCAGGACAGCATCCTCGCATCGAACCTCGCTCACGCCGTGAGTGTCAACGGGTTCCAGGTTCCGGCGGGCCATTTGGGCGCGTTCGGGGTCGATTTCAACACCCACGAGCCGTTCAGCCCGATAACAGGCACCGGGACCGATAGCCGCCCCGGCACATGAGATGAACGTGTTACCGCAGAAGATACCTGCCGAAAGCAGCGTACGCGGCTGCGATATTGCAGTAAGAGCATACAGAAACCGCTGCATGCGCGGAGAAATGGCCGTCCAAGGGATTTCAAACTCCTCACGCACCATCCGACGATGGGCATACATTTTGCTGTGATCGTAATCCGTATGCGGAATAATGGCGCGCTTGCGCAGTTCCTGAAGGGCGGTGGCCACAACATCAATCTCTTTATCGGCAGGTTCCAATTCCTTATGAGGGCAATTATAGTCCATCGAATACTGTCGCCATTTCGGTACTGTAAAACTCGCATTCAAATTTCATTTCTCCTCTAAAAACATGATGATGTATGCATCGCCTGCATATTTCAAGCGTTTTCAGCGCCACTATATATTACACGGACCCGAAACGGAAATCAAGCTTGTATCGCAGGCGTTTTGGGTTTATAATAGGCGGTATAATCTCTCTTAGGTCAAAACTATGGCTAAACCGGTCAAAAAAAAGCGGGAATAAATGTGAAAGTGAACTACTATTACAGGAGGCTGTTATGGATTTTTTTGAAGTTGTAAAAAGAAGGGCCAGCGTGCGTTCTTTTTCTCCCTGCGAGATAACAGATGAAGAATTGATGCAAATCCTCGATGCAGGCCGGCGGGCGCCATCGGGGTATAATAGACAACCTTGGGAATTTATTCTTATCAAAGACGATGCTCTGCTGAAAAAACTGGGGAAAGTGCAGGGGTGCATCGCCGAGTCAAGTGCGGCAATTGGTGTAGTGGTCGACGAAAACATGACGCGCTTCTGGAAAGAAGACGCTTCGGCGGCAATTGAAAACATGCTTCTTGCCATTGAGGCTCTCGGCTACGTGTCTCTTTGGGTGGAAGGATATGTGCTGAAACACGAAAAAATGGCAAAAGATGTGCTCAGTGTGCCTGACGATAGACGTCTTCTGGCGATCCTCCCTGTCGGAAAGCCTGTCGCCGATCCCCGCCAGGCCGGGAAAAAATCGCTGTCCGAACTCGTGCATGTTAATCAGTATGGTCAAAAATTGGGTTGAGGTACACCCTCACAAAATGTGGAAAGAACCACTGGGGGAGTGTCCCCAAAGCGCATCATAGCTGTAATAGACAGGCAAGATGCCTGTCATACGTATAGCACGCATCCTGCGTGCGCTTTGGACAGGCAAGGATGCCTGTCATACATTAATGCCGAAAAGGCAATAAAAGGTTCGTAGTGAGCCCTTTCAAGGGTTCCGGAGTCCGGAAATTGCTACGCGCTCCCCGGGACGCTTGAAAGCGTCCACTACAAGCCGGATTTTCGTCCAAGCCACTCGCGCCCCGAACGGCGCGGTGAGCCGTTGGTAATAATATCCCTTATTGAGGAGGTAGAATATGTTTGGAATACAGCGTAGGCTGGAAAAAGATCTCCGGCGTCTGGGGGTGGAAGAGGGGATGAGCTTGATGGTTCATTCCTCATTGAGAAAGATAGGCGCAAATGTGGAAAACGGGGCGGAGGCCGTGATAGAAACCTTGCTTGACCTTATTGGTCCCCGGGGTACGCTGATCGTACCCACCATCACGGGTAACGTCAGACCTGATCAGCCTGTTTTCCACGTCGAATATACTCCTTCGACCGTCGGTTATTTAACGAACGTTTTCCGTATGCGTGAGGACGCTGTCAGGAGCCTGCATCCAGTTCATTCGGTTGCAGCTATCGGGCCGCTTGCGGAGTATTTCACCACCGGCCATCTTGCAGCAAATACTCCGTGGTCACCCGAAACACCGTATGGCCGGATTGTTCGGGATGAAAACTGCAGCATTCTTTTTTTGGGAGTTAACCTGGACTATAATTCTTGTTTTCATGCGCTGGAGATTGAGGCTCGTTTGCCCGGAATGCATACGGCCTCGAATACGACGCTTCATATTATCGACAAGTCAGGCCGGGAACATACCGTTGAGCATCACTGGCACGACAAAACAGAACGATTTTTCGCTGATATGGAAGGTTTGCTTTCTCAGGGCGGCTGTCTGAACGTGGGAAGGACGGCCAGAGGAGTTTCCCGTTTGGTACAGTCCGTCCCGATGCGGAGTATCATCCTTGATCTATTGAACAGCGAACCGTGGCTGATGACGCGGCCCCCGGAAAAGAATGATTTTGTCTGGGAACCATAATCCCGGCATAGAACGGTAAGTAATTCCTCAGTAAATCACGGTGGTGATCAGGTAACAGGGTTCACAGCGTATTTACAGCGGTAACCTACCAAAAAACCCATCAAAAATCATTGGTCCCAATCACACCGCTATCCTATAAAGTCTGTGGGGTTAGTGAACTTTTTCGGGGTTGGCGATACTAATAGTTCATCGGCGCTTAGATTACATCGTTAACAAATTAAGGAGATTGAGTAACACAGACATTCCTGTCTGTGGCGTCTTGGCATCAAAAAGAATCACAGACAAGAATGTCTGTGTTACGCTTGAGCTGCGCCGGCAGGCGCCCTATTTTCAGAGCGCAGTCTCTGAAAATGTATAGTATCTTAGCTGTCATTTTCTTGTTTTTGGCAAAAAGTTGTTGGTTTTTGGTAAAACTGCATTGGTGTTTTTTGGGTAATTGAGCAGTTTTTCATCTTTTCGTGTAGTCTGTCATTCGACTGATTTGTTGGCTGTTTACCAGCAACCAACAACGACTTTTCCGGCTTGTCCGGGGTATGAGTTTGCAGTTTGAAATAATATGACGTGTATTTTATCCCACCAGAGATTCAGGAGGTGTTGAAAATGTAAAATGAAATAGCAAATAGTGAATGCGGGTATTTAAGAGGAAAATTCAAGAAAAGGCCAATCTGAAAAAAAAGATAAAAGGAGAAGGAATATGAAAACCAAAAGAAAGATATTGTTAGCTATGAGTGTAGGAATTATTTCGGTTGCCGGTTTGGGTGCCATTTCAATGGCAGGCAGTGCGGGGCAATGCGGTTTAAGAATCAGGGCGGGGGAACAAAAAAACAATCCGTCATGCGGTATGGCTTTTATGTCTGAGGAAAATAAAGCCGGCAGTGGTCGTGTAGAAAATAAAGAAAAAACGGATTCCTGCGGTGACGTTGAGGCTAAAGAAGACAAAGCCTCCCACGATAAAGTTAAGAAGTGTCCTGTCAACGTGAAGTGCCCGATCATGGGTACCGAAATCGATAAAGAGAAGTTGACCGAAGAGCTTACAGTCGAACACAGAGGTCACACTGTGGGTTTATGCTGCGATGGTTGTCCAGAGCAGTGGGGCGAACTCTCCGATGAAGAGAAGGACGAAAAACTGGCGGAGTCCATCGAACTCCGCTGGCACAGTTCACCGGATGAAGCTCTGGCGCAGGCAGAAAGTAAGCAGCAGCTTATAGTGGCCGAGTTCCACGCCGAGTGGTGCGGCTGGTGTCAGAAGTGGAAGGCGGAAACCCTGCCCGACCAGAACGTGCAGCTCAGGCTGCTTGACTTTTCGCTGCTGGATATTGATACCGACGATCAGCCGGAGGTCGCTCAAAAGTATGGTATCACCGGCCTGCCTACTACGGTTATCCTCGACAGCGAGGGAGAGGTTGTGCTCAGGAGTTCCGGGTTCAAGGATGCCGGGCAGTATCTCGCTCTGCTGGCTGAAGCCGAAATAGAGGCGGGCACTGCCCGTCCGGTCAATGCCCATTGCCCGGTTATGGGATTGGAACTGGACAAAGATGAAGTTCCGGATGATCTGATGAGAGAGCATAAAGGGCAGGACGTTGGTTTCTGCTGCCCGTCATGTCCTGAAAGCTGGGATGGCCTGTCGGATGAGGAGAAAGATGAGAAACTCCGGGAATCGCTCTGATTCTCTGTACTCGTTTGCGCCAATACCACCGCTTCGGTATTGGAAAGTCGTTTTTGAAGGGTGTATTAAATCATTTCCCGGGGTGCGAAGGTGTTTGTCTCAACGCTGCCTCGGGAATTCATACAAAAACGCCAGGTAGAAACCCGAGGCGACCATGGGCAGAGACGGAATCTGGGCGGAAGGAAATTACATTTTTGATAGCAAAGATGTAATTTTCGTGAGGAGTCCCGAGGAACCGAATAGGAGATGCCAATTAAAAAATGTAATTCCCACAACAGTAGCTGGTTTAAAACAAAGGAGGGCGAAAAACGCGGTTATATAGATATCCGGAGCCACCGTGAGCTGTGGTTTCATACCGGCACAGCCTGCAACCTGCAGTGTCCCGACTGCTTAGAAGGTTCCGCACCCGGCGACCGGCGGCTTGATGCGCTTGGGCTGGAAGATGTGATACCTTTTGTAGATGAGGCAGTGGAACTCGGGGTCGAAAAATTCTCCTTTACCGGCGGGGAGCCGTTTTTCAATAAAGACATCGACCGCATCCTCGACAGCGTCCTGGATTACCGCCCCTGTCTGGTACTTACGAACGGTACCACACCACTACAAAAACGTTTTGACGCACTCTTGCCTTTGCTTGACAAGCCCTGTGAGGTCTCATTCCGGATAAGTTTGGATTATCCGGACCGCAAGAGGCATGATGCGCGGCGGGGAGAGGGCAGTTCGATATTGCACTGGATACGCTCGCCAGACTGCACCGGGCCGGGTTTCCCATTTCTGTCGCCCGGCGTCGGGAAGACGAGGAAGACGCGGCCGTTGAGCCGGCATACCGCGAAATCTTCGAGTCCGCCGGGATTCCCCCCGATACAGACGTGATCGCTTTTCCCGAGCTGAAGATATCAAACACCGACATCCCCGAGATAACGGAAGAGTGCATGCGGACTCACCACACCCCGGAGAGTTGCGGTAAATTCATGTGTGCATTCAGTCGCATGGTGATCAAACAAAGGGGAAGTATGAGAATTTACGCCTGCACCCTGGTCGATGACAGTCCGCATTACGACCTTGGAAGTTCCTTGGCCGAGGGCGCAAATTCTCGGATTCGGCTCAAACACCCCCGTTGTTTCGCCTGTTTTGTCGGCGGCGTATCATGCAGTGAAATGGAATAATCATTTATTACGGTTCTCATCATGCCAAAAAAACAAGACTATTGTGGAAAAACCTTATGAAGTCAGAAGATAACTTTTACAAAAGGATCATTGAGAATCTCTATGACGGTCTCTATTTTGTTGATCGGAATAGAATTGTGCCAGTCGTGAGGGGGAAACGCCGAGGTTGTAGCCAAGCAGC
>PUNP01000729.1 GCA_003551785.1 Candidatus Brocadiaceae bacterium
TACGACCGGTTCGGCGAGACAATACGGTATTTAACCATAAGAGAACTTCAGAGGTTCATGGATAGTATAGACAACTACGAGCACAAGCTGACGATGAGGACAATCTACCAGCTCGGCTGCCGTGTGGGGGAATTCGTGAGAATTCAGCTCAAACATCTCGACTTCGGCCGCAGCAGCGTCTATTTCCCGGCGGAAAACACAAAAACAGGCCACAGGCGAAATTGCTGCCTGCCGCGTGGCCTTATGAACGAGATAAAGAGTAAGCTGCGGCGGGAAGCCCGGATGAACAAGACGGATGAGAAGATAAAAAATCCCGAGCAGTTTCTTTTCTATCCTCGAGAAAACAGAAAGTCGCCCTATACCGAGAACAGAATCCGCCAGATATTCATGCGTTACGTGGGAAAATCCAGCCTGGACAGAACGTATGCGACAGATACCCGAGGCCGAAGACTGCACGAACTCACCGTACATTCGCTAAGACATTCACATATAATGCATTATATCCATATTCATCGTCTGCCGCTTGCTATTGTTCAGAAGCAGGTCGGGCACCGGAGCCTGAAAGGCACAAGCGCCTACCTGAAACCTTCTCAAGAAGCCGTCGCCGATGCTTATGAATCAGTGAATCCAATGAAAAACCCAGGTAGAGAGAGTCACTTTTGCGCTCAATAGTCGATAAAAAAAAACGGAATTTACAACATAGATGGATATTGCAAATGCCGTTACTGGATTGATTTCGAAGTCTCAATTATGTAATATATGAGCAAACCTTGTGTTAAAATGAATTTGACTATTTAGGGATATCAAACTATAATCCCTTCATCTGGTGAAACGGAAGCGGGCAATGCTGGGCTTCCAGCTCGTAGAGCTTACAGCTCGGAGAGAAGCAACCCGCCGGGGGTAGCCTGTCGAAGGAAGCAACGAGAGGAGCATTTGGGTTCGTTAGAGGTCGTCTACCAGGTCAACTATATGGATTCACGATCCTTCTGAGATTCGGATTTATTAAACACAGCATGAGAAAAAAGCTGCTGCACCCAACAGGAGGAAGAACATGGAGATTCATTTTCTCAAACATAAAGATGGTAGCATTGACTTCATTGCTCTGCTTCGTAGCGATTCGGTCCATTATGTTTGGTGCCTCAAAGAGGCTTTAAAGGGGCTCCAGCCTGACCAAATGCCAGAAGAAGTGATAACTTGGGAACCACAACAGCGTCGCAAAACTTACTGACTGACGACGGCCTGTACCAAAAGCATACAAACACCGCGCTTTATACTGAAAATACTCCAAACCGGATCAAATCAATGTTTCTACTGATGGCATTAAATAGCGATAACACTGAAGGCATCAAGCGGGACAGGGCCGATACGTTCAGACGCTGTCGCAAGGCCGCAGAAGGGGGAGATGCGGGCGCCCGACGCGATCTCGGTTGGATGTATGCGACAGGCGACGGCACCGATCGGAATTACGGCGAAGCGGAAAAGTGGTTTCGTAAGGCGGCAGAGCAGGGCGATGCTGATGCGCAGAACTGCATTGGCCGTATGTATTCTGCCGGTATAGGTGTAGAGCAGGACTATGCCGAGGCCTTGAAATGGTACCGTAAATCTGCCGGGCAGGGATACCCAGAAGCTCAACGCAACCTCGGCATCATGTATGATGAGGGAAAAGGCATCACCGAGAATAAAGTCGAAGCAGTCAACTGGTACCGCAAGGCTGCTGAACAAGGTTATGCGATGGCTCAGTTTGACCTCGGTGAAATGTATGATTGTGGAGAAGACGTTTCTGAGGACTTGTCCGAGGCTGTCAAATGGTATCGCAAAGCCGCTGAACAGGAGCATGTTGAGGCCCAGCACAGTCTCGGCTGGATGTATAAAAAAGGTGTCGGCGTAGAGCAGGACCATGCCGAGGCCGTCAAATGGTATCGCAGGGCCGCCGAACAGGGGCATATCGAGGCTCAGTTTGCTCTCGGCTGGATGTATGCCACCGGCGACGGTGTTGTGCCGGACGAAACAGAATCCGTCAAATGGTACCGCAAGGCCGCCGAGCAGGGGGATTGGGATGCCCAGAGCTGTCTGGGCGACATTTATTATCGTGGTGAAGGGGGTATTTCCCAGGACTATTCTGAAGCTGCGAAGTGGTACCTCAAAGCCGCCATGCAGGGCCAGACACACGCTCAGTGCCGTCTGGGCCAGATGTATGCCAACGGAAACGGAGTCGCCCGGGACAAGGCCGAGTCGGAAAAATGGTTTCGTAAGGTTCAAGAGCAGACCCGGTAAGGAACTAATTCTTTTTCAAGACAAAGCTTGAAAAAGAATTAATAAAACGGCATACGGCAAAAGGCAATACTCTGTGAGTGCATCGACAATTCTTTGTCGATGAAGCGATTAATAGCGTTTGTGATTGAGGAATATGGAACAGGAAAAATTCAGAAAAACTAAATCAGGCACGATTTTCAAGCCGGAAACCGGTACACTCTACGATTTTTGCTATGATCGTATTAAAGTGATGCGTGGCTGGCCTGAGCCGTTGGCATGGAGGAAAACGAGAAAAAAACCGATCTGGATTTGTTGCCGGCCGCAGATATCGAAAACGCCCGTAAATGACCTTGACGGCCGCATACGCCAGCTGGAAAACCCTTATCAAGAAAGATGTCAGACCCTTCTCCCTTTCTTCGATCCGCCTGATGTGCCCAGATCGAATCGCGCCCAGCTTGCATGGTTCAAATGGTTCAATACGATTCCGAGGGACGTGCGCCGGCTTATGGCACCTTTTTCTTCACGACAATGGCATATGCTGTCCTTTCTGGCCCGCTGCGGCCCGGCTGCCGCCGACCTGACAGAATCCAATCCCGCGCTCGCATTTGCACTTGCATCCAACTGGGTCTATCACAAACCGCCCGTGCAGCGTCCACTGAGGTCGGTGAGGGCGCTTCTCAACAAAAAGCAGCGTCATATCCTCACCTGGCTGGGATTCCCCGGGACCGAGGCCGCACGCAGAGTATTTGCAAAAATTCCTCCACCATCCGTCAATATTTCCGGGCTTTTCTACGTTGGTGAGGCCATAAAAGACCCCCAAGTGGCCAAAACCCTGTCTCACCTTCAGCGCCTGAACGCCGGGGCAATAAGGATTGCCACCGATCCCGAATTCCTGTCATTTGCCTCTTTCAACCTTCTGGAGGAGGTAGCTCACCGGCGGAACGAGGATAGAAGGCCCCGGGCTGCTTATCTGCTGCGGGACAGCCTGAATATGCATCGGCTTCTCTTTCCGGGCGACAAAAAATTTCGGCCTGTACGCAGCCTTTCACGACTCGCTGAACTCCACGATTCGTTGATAGAGGATTTGAACAGGGCTCATGTCAACAATACAGGCGTTCCTTTTCCTCCGCCGCCGGTCGAGGGGACCGAACAGATCGTGCCTATCACGACCGAACGGGAGCTGGTGGAAGAAGGCAGGATTCAGCATAACTGCGTGGCCTCTTATGCTGACCAGGTGGCGGTGCAGCAAAGGGTTTATATCTACCGTGTGCTGACGCCGCAGGAGCACTGTACGCTGGCGATCCGGAGGAGGCAAAATACCTGGACGGTTTCTGAATTGATGCGTACCTGCAACGAAACTCCTTCGCCCGAGACGCACCGGATAGTCAGGAGTTGGATGGCAGGCGCAATCGCCGGCTGAAATTTGAATGGCTTCTGAGGCTCCTGAACACAAAGATTCTATTTTCTAATCGTCATGCGTTACATCGTATTGGATTCGGCATCCAGCAAATGATGAGGCCTCTGCTCACGCTTGCACTGAAAATACATATCGATGAGCTGCTCAAAAAAGGTGGAGAAGAAGGCAAGGAGGCAAAAAACATTGCGCAAGACCTCTATTTGTTGATAAACACAAACTTGATGGCTCTTATATCTTGCCAAAGGACATAGTTAATGATATCGTCCCCCAAGCTGTCATGATAAAACAAAACGAGCAGATCATCGGAGTCTAATCGTACTCGGTTGCCCTTTAGTCCTGCAAAATTAGAACCTCTATCCACTTCCTGTCTGACATCTTTAACGAGAACTTCGACATACCCTTTCCCTTTCTTACCGTCTTTCTCCTTGAGAACGTATGTCCCGTCGTTTTCAACAGGGCTGGTATGTGCTTTGATAACAACCTCAATCCACGTTGACTTTGTCATTTTGCTTCCTCCGCATTAAAAGGAAAAATAGTTGCTATATAATATCGGAATCATGGACGGTTTTTTGAGTATGCCCGAAATCACGGCCTTTTGATACGCAATTTTATAATTAAAGGGAGGAACAATCAAATGGAAGAAATAGGCAAATTGCTTGGCGCTCTGATCGCCGGCATTATTATTGCCGCAGTCGTGATTTGGGTTTTTATATTTATAGTTTTGCCGATGTGGATGATGTATTTACTAAGCAGGACTTTTTGCCGGCAGGTCAATGCTTATAAGTTCGTCCTCAAAACTAAAATAGTGCTTACGCTAATCGGCCTTGTCTCAATAGGTATATCTGCATTATCAGTCATTTCAGCCGGAGTTGATACCTGGTTTGCTTTAATATTTTATGTCGTTCTGAGTTCCGTTACCACGTTCTTAATACTTTCCGTTTTGACTCTCGGCATCTGGGCATTTGCAAAGAAAGCACCATTTATTAAAAGAAAATATTGCTTGAAATCTAAAAGGGCAAGAGTCAGAAGAAAGATAAAGAGAGCGCACAGAGCCATTGAAACCAAAGAAAATGATAATCATAAGTTGGAGCAGAGATTCGGCAGGATAATTGCCGCCCGGCAAACTCTCAAGCAGTGCCTGAATGAATTATGCAAATTCGATGCTCAGAGCTATACCGTAAAGCGGCGTGAAATGGAAAGAAGGATAAAAAAGATGGATAAAGAACAAAAGAGGAATCTAAAACATGACCTTACACGTGAATTGAAAAAACGGGGAAAAAAACAAGAAGGCCGGGCTGTTGGGGAGGCCATTCAGCTCTGCCTGCTTAAAATGGATGAATTAAATGGTCCGACCTTTAACCCGTACAGCAGCTTCGAAGCGAACAGACAGGAAATTGTCAATACGCAGAGAAATTTATCACATCTTCAGCAGGTGAAAACAGACATGGACAAAAAGTTTAATGTGAACGAAAATAATTACAGGAACTTTGTTGCGTCCGGAATCGTGCTGAACTGAAACAACTCTAAAACAATGGAGGGTATCTTATGAGTATTGTTGCAAGTTATAAGACGACAATCAGGTTGCCGAAAACGCAGTTGGAAGCGCGTCAGGGGAATATCAAAGAAACCCCGTGTTTTGACATACTCCGTCTTGCCATGAAGAAAGTGATCAAAGACAGAGGAGGAAAAATTGACAGCACCTATACCGATAATGAGGGGAAAAATAGAGAATGCCTGATATCCGCCAGAACCGCCGGGTTCCGAAGAGGAGTTGGTGCAACGGTCGAAAAAGATGGACGACTGACTTTTTTATACGATTCTTACGGCGATTCCAGGGCTATTGCCGGAGATATATGTGATGAAATCAACCATAATTACAACGTTATAGCTGTGATGAGAGCCCAAAAAAAACTCGGTTTCAACGTCAGGATCGAGGATGAAAAGTCCAATTCAAAAGGCAAAATAACTACACTTACGGGGGTGCGATAACATGAAAAACGCGGTGATTGTGACAGTGGATGCGAAAGGTGATCTGCATCTTGATCTTTCGGGTTATGAAGGGGGGGCTTGCGAGGCGGAAAATGCCAGAATAACGAAATTACTTGAGGAAATGGGCATTGAAGTTGACAGGGAGCTCTTAAAATCAAAATTGGCCGACTCACCCCGACATGTGGAACTTAAGTTGCCCCATGGGAACAGAAGGAGGAACCAATTATGAATGATACCCTGAAAATGCCGGACACAAAAACCTTTATGGAGATCAACATACTGATGGACGAAGCGGATACCCGTGTGCTCTTTTCATGTTTACGGGGAGTCGATCTCACCGATGATCTGGAGAAGGAGATGAAGGAATACGGACTCGATTGCGACAGGGAGTTTAAATCGCCATGCGGATAAAAGGAGAATACTATGGAAATGAATAAAAACTATGATTATGAATGGCTGGAGCAGGGTATGCTTAAACGCCAATCCAACTCTTCCAACGTGATTTGCTTTGAAACGCGAGATCACTTCAGATTTTTACAGGCCAAAGCTTTTTTGACAGCCAGGGCGGATGGGGCGGATATATACTCCCTTAACGGATGGTCGGGACTGTGTAAATTCAAGAAGGACGACGGAACCCCACAGCCTGTTACAAGAGGCGCCGGCGGCGAATACGATGAAGGGATAGAAAACAATATTTTGCAGGTAAGAGACGCCCTTCTCTATATGGACGATATTCTGAAAACAGAGAAGTCCATTTTTATACTTCATGACCTCGATGCAAACAGAGACGAAGAGAGAGACAGAGACCTTGTGCGTGCGGTCAGGGACTGGGCATATAACCAGGAGATATGTCTCTCGGAATCCATGATAGTTGTTTTCTGCGGCAACATCTCCATGGTCCTGGATCAGGTTACCTCCGAGAAAGTTGTGGTGATCAGGCCTCCGTTATCCGGAAATGATGAGCGGGAAAAACTGATATTTGAGCAATGGAAAAAATTAATGCGCACCCCTAAAACTCCAAAAAAACAACAAAAGATCAAGGTCATTGCGCAGGCTACCGCGGGACTTAATCTTCACCAGGTGAAGACCATAATGATTGAAACCTACTACAGGGCGGGGCAGTTTGCCCAGGAAACCATCAAGGAACTCAAATCGGAAGTCATAAAAAGGTCAGACCTTGTGGAGCTTGAAGAGCCCGATCCGAAAGGTTTCGATAGTGTCGGCGGGTATGGGGTGGTGAAAAAGTTCGTGCGGGATACCGTGATCAAGCCGCTCCTTCCGTCCAAGAAAGCAAGAAAAATTCCCCGAGGAATCATCCTCTTCGGCCCGCCCGGGACCGGCAAAACAATCTTTGCCAAGGCGCTTGCCAAGGAGGTCCTCCTGCCCTTCATCAACTTGAAAGTCGAAAATCTCTATTCGCAGTATCTCGGTGTCTCAGGGCATAAATTCCGAGACGCCATCAGCCTGATCGAGCAGATGAGCCCGGCGATAGTGTTCATCGACGAGATCGACAAATTCGGCAGCCGAAGGGGTGGGGCGAGCGACGGGGCTTCGGAGGAAACTCGACGCGTTTTCAACCAAGTGCTCGAATGGCTGGGCAAGAAGGAACGCGAATCGATCATCGTGGGCACAAGCAACCGACCGGGAGACCTTGACAAGGCGCTGCGCGTCGGACGTATCGATTACTGGATTCCCTTTCTCTACCCGAACAAACATGCAAGAAAGAAAATAATAGAAATCCATCTTGGAGAATCTGATCTGCCCTCCAATGTGATCGAATGGATGGCGGCCAGTACAGAAAACTTCTCTGGTGCGGAAATAGAGGAACTGGTCAACAGAGCCTACCGCAAGGCATTTACGGACGACAGAGATTCCCCCGGAAAAGAAGATATCGAACGGGCTCTTCGCTCATTCCTCATAAACAAAGAATCAAGGGAGAGAGAGATAAGAGAATATCTGGAAATGGCAAAGGAGTTCACCAACGACCTGGAATTTTTTCAGGAACTGGAAGCCGACCGATAAGTGTCATATCTCGTTCGTTTGAAGTTTTTGACTGCATTTATAAGCCCAATGCGCGACAGACTGTTGCTTCAACCCGCGGGA
>PUNP01000198.1 GCA_003551785.1 Candidatus Brocadiaceae bacterium
ACATTTACGCAGCGGGAATATTTCATTAAGCAGATCAAGGGTTTCTCTTGCAGCCCTGGCATTGGCGTATGGGCCGAAGTATTTCGACTTCTTATCTTTAACATTTCGGGTCAAAACAGGTCGGGGGTATGGTTCATTGGCGGGGATTTTTATACTTACGAAGGACTTATCATCCCGGAACAGGACATTATATTTTGGGCGAAACTGTTTAATGAAGTTGTTTTCAAGTATAAAGGCTTCTTTTTCGGTTTGTGTTACCAGGCATTCGATATCGTGAACTTCATTGATACGCCGGGTAATTAATCGGTCTTCGGAGCGTCCTTTGTGAAAGTAGCTTCTGACTCTGGCGCGCAGGCTTTTAGCTTTTCCAACATAAACAACTTGTTGGTTCTCATTTTTCATGAGGTAAATGCCCGGTGCGGTGGGAAAACGGGCGATTTTACTATGTAATTGTTCTTTTTTACTCATTGGTTTATAAAAAAGAAAGCCGGGTCTTTTAAGATTTACGGTACCTCAAATCCGTTGAGTTTATTGAAGACAACGGCGTCCCATGTTTTTGCTTTCTTTTCGCCCCTACAGAGCAGGGTGAAAGGGCCGAAAAGGGTCAAAAACATGGGGTGAAACGGCATACGGTCCGGCCGCGCAGCATTTAAAGTAAAAAAAACACCTCCCTGTTAGAATAGTTTTTTCAGAAGACGCATTCTAACAACATTTTTCCAAAGGAGGTGTCCTATGATTACATTGTATTGTGGTATCGATGCCGGGTCAAGTAACTGCCATGTTGCTATGATGGATGAGGGCAGTGAATTCGTCGTGGATACCGAGATTCCAACTGCTGTTGATCTGGAGACCGATAATAACAACGGAAGCGTCATCCCGCTCCGGTCAATCATTTCCGGTTCCGGCGGACCTGATATCGATGAGGCCTTCAATCTGTACTATGTTCACTGCGCCACAGGCTTTGATCTATCGCGCCGTTGGCGCTGGTTTCTGCTTATGGCAGATTAAAACAACTTTCAACGACTATTAGGTGTTGTAAAGCACCAACGGTGCGGCGCAGGATAGCCTATGGCAGAGCGGAAGCCCAAGCGGGCTGGAGCGAAGCCATAGGTCACCAGGTATAACATGAATACAAGCTCTGAAAGAGCGCCACCATCGTTAATACCACAGTCTCGTTCGACGTATTCATTGCCGGTATCCAAGCTCATGCTTTCTGAAGGCAAAAATGGTTTTAAGTGCTTGTCGGAGAGTCATGATATGAACGAAGACAACGCAAAGTCGCCGGGACGCAGGGCAAAACATTACTTATCTGCGTGCCTCTGCGTCGTTGCGCCCTTGTGGTAAATAGTCCCTTGGGCTCAGACCGAACTAATTTTTTGACTCTTAACGGTATAAATCTTATACTATATTTAGAGTTGTTTTTTTGATAGGAGGTTGCGATTGAATGGAATTTGTCTTATCCCATCATGCAGAACAGGAAATCAAACGGCGCGGGATACCTATTGAGATGATCAGGCAAACGATGGAGAGCCCCGAACAGATTTTACCTGGGCGAGGCGGTACAAAAGCCTATCAGCCGAAATTTGATTTTGGCAGTGGTAAAATGTACCTGGTTCGAGTTATTGTTAATGATAACACTACTCCGCCTGTAGTGGTGACAACATATCGAACAAGTAATATCTCCAAATATTGGAGGATAGATTAATATAAAAGTAACATATGACCATGAGGTGGATGTGATCAGGATAATCTTCAGCGATGCACGTATCGAGGAAAGCGATGAGGTAAAACCTGGGACAATACTTGATTACGACGAGAAAGGAAACATTGTAGGCATGGAAGTTCTCAATGCCTCGCGACATATGGAAAATCCCCGTGCCGTTGAATATGCAGTTACCTGATATCCTGCCTTCCCAAAAGAGATTGGCAGAATTTCTTTATGTGGATCGCTCGACGGTTACCAAACATTTGAAAAATATATTTGCGGGGGAGGGAACTCAGCGAATCAGTATATTGAACCGTCGACGAAATACGCATCATTTACAGTGCCCCATCCGGGGCACCCTGGTGATGGGGATGTCATCTCGTTTCCACGTGTTCAAAACCAGCAGGTACCTTCCTGCGTCTGCAAGTCTCCTTCAATTTTCTTTTGGCGCTCAAGCGACTGTAGGGGTGAATGACTGTTCGTCCATACCACTCATGCAATAACCTGCATATTTCATAAACCAAAGGCAATGTTTAATATACCAGATTAAACTACAATGTGTTAAGTTTCATTTTTGAAGCATTCAAAAATTACAGTGTGTACAACCGGTTTCTCAAACGGCGGTTTACCCTGCGGGCGCGTCTTCAGCGGCACATCTGCGGCAAACGTCTGCACTTGCAGTATACGAATACAGCGGCGTTTGACATTTGCCACAGATGCACCACTGAAAACGCGTGAAATATGCAGGATAATTGTGTTGTCAGAGATTTTATGCGCACAATAGATGATGTTATGGTCGACTGCTGTCGATCAACTGCAGGATATGGCCGATGAGGCGGCGCAGGCCTTCACCGGTAACAGCGCTGATTTTGATGGGGTTAACGCCTGTTTGATCAATAAACTCTTCAACATTTTTTTCGCCGTCGGGCAGATCGATTTTATTTGCAGCAACAATTTCCGGGCGGGATGCCAATTCATCGCTGTAGAGAGTTAACTCATTTCTGATGGAATGATAAGCCTCAACCGGTGATTCATTCTCACCGGGGGCCATGTCGATCACATGCACCAGGACTTTTGTTCTTTCGATGTGTTTAAGGAACTCATCTCCAAGCCCTCTACCGTCGTGGGCGCCTTCAATCAACCCAGGCAGATCAGCAACAACGAAGCGTCGCAGGCTTTCGGTATCAACAACCCCCAGCTGCGGCTGGAGCGTTGTAAAGGGATAAGAGGCTATTTTGGGATGTGCGGCGCTGATATGGGAAAGCAGGGTGGATTTGCCGGCATTAGGTTTCCCGATGAGTCCAACCTCGGCGATGAGCTTAAGTTCCAGACGCAAATTCCGACTCTGACCCGTGGTGCCTTCTTCGAATTTACGTGGAGTTTGATTGACGGAAGAGGCGAAGTGGACATTTCCTTTCCCGCCTTTTCCATGCCGGGCAACGACTACGGAAGTATAATCTTCATTAAGGTCTTTGAGCACCAACCCCGTGTCAATATCCCTTATAATAGTACCAGGCGGCACACGGAGGACGACGTCTTGGCCATTAGCACCATGTTGTTTTCGGGACTTACCTTTTTCTCCGTTTTCGGCGCAATAATGTTTTTTCGAAACGAGGTCAAGCAGTGTGGAGAGGTTGGGGTCAGCTTTAATAATGACATCCCCACCATCTCCCCCGTCACCGCCGTCGGGGCCGCCTTTAGGTACATACTTTTCTCGTCGAAAGCTGACGGAACCGTCACCGCCATCACCGGCTTTTACATGTATTTCAGCTTCATCAACGAAATGCATTATACGGGCACGACATTGACGCGGCGTTGGGTACTGAACTCGACCACTCCGTCGCTGGTGGCGAAGAGCGTATAATCGCGTCCGCACCCGACATTGCGCCCGGGTTTAAATTTAGTGCCACATTGTCTGACAATAATATTACCGGCTCTGACATGTTGCCCGCCGAACTTTTTAACTCCACGATATTGTGCGTTACTGTCAGTTGTGTTCTGTGTAGAACCTTGTCCTTTCTTATGCGCCATTTTCAACTCCCCAATCTGGATGAATTTCGCGAATTTTAACTCTGGTATAATCCTGGCGATGCCCGATGGTTGTTTGTGAGGGGCCTTTAAAACGAACAGTATGGATTTTTGGCCCTCGTTCGTGTCCTACTACTTCGGCCAGCACGCGTGCACCGTCGAGCTCCGGACGTCCGACTTTCCTGTCGACGCCTTCACCGCTGATCATCAAAACACTGTTAAATTCAATAAGATCGCCCGCTGGTGCTTTCATACGGTCGACAAGTAACTCCTGGTTTTCTGAAACCTTATATTGTTTTCCTTTTTCGTTTATCACTGCATACATCTTATCAATAAACCTCGAATAATTAGAGTCCTCAAAATCAGTTAACAGTATAATAGATTTTGAATATTTTAGCAACTGAAAACCATTATTTTGCCAAATGTCAAGGGGTGTGAGGTGGGGAGGCGGTAGTAAATTGTTTTTTTTTCTGATTTCCGCTATCATTTTATTTCGATGGACAATTTTTAAACTTGGAGATTTTTATGATGGCTGAGCAGAGAGAAACAATTAAAACAAGCACCGTACTGATTGGCCTTGGGAAAGGAGGTACTGCGTTATTACCCTACTTGCTTGCTAAAGAAGAATTTGAGCTCATAGCCGTATGTGATTCCAATGTTGGTGCTGTTGGTGTGCCGATAGCCAAACAATGCGGTCTTGCATATTATCACGATGTGGTTGAAGCCGTAAAAGATTTGCGACCTGAATTGGTCGTGGATGCTACGGGAGATCCGTCACTTGCCGGGACATTGTATGAAGAACGTCCCGCGGGGACATCCGTCGTTACAGGTGAGGCTTCCAGACTGATGTGGGAACTTCTGGCGGAACATGAAGCACAACGGCGTTGGGAAACCCGCTTCCATCGTTTGCTTGACGACATGCACAGCGCTATGATTGTAGTACAAGATGGGAAAATTAAATATTGTAATCGCTCGTTTTACGAATTATTAGGTTATTCTAAGCGTGATATCCTGGGCTATCCGTATGAAAAGTTATTAGCCGAGGATGTGAAGAATCGTGATAGTGATCATTTTCAAGACAACCGCCCCAGCGAACAGCTACCGGAAGAGTTTGATACTAAAGTTATGAGCGCCTCCGGTGAGGAACGGGAAGTCCAGATAAAAGCAAGAGTAAGTGATTGGTAGGGCAGACCCTCAAGTCTTATGGTTATGAACGACGTTACCGAACTGCGGCGCTTGCAGCGGGAGCGGGAACAGTTTTTCCGTTATATGGTTCATGAACTCAGAGCACCGCTTTCTTCTCTTACCTCCATTACTTCAGTGCTTGGTGACCCCAAATTGGCGAAAGAACCTGACAGGTTGGACAAAATGACCGAAATCCTGCGTCGTTCAACGGATAAGCTGAGCGGGTTTGTCAACGATTTCCTGGAACTTTCCAAAATTGAGGACCAGGAAATTAATCTCAAGCAGAAGTCGCTGGACATTGCTAAAATTATTAATGAAGAGGTTGAAGAACAGCGCGTATTGGCAGAAGATAAGGGGCTTGAACTTAATATTGAAGAATGGGAGTCTTTTGATGTCGAAGGAGATGATTTTGTCGTGCGGACAGCGGTCAGAAACCTCGTCAATAACGCTGTTAAGTATACGGATGAAGGGCATATTAATGTTTCTGTAGAACCGGATGAAGACATGTTCCAAATCATAGTATCTGATACGGGAGTCGGGCTGACTAATAAGGAAAAAGCGAATATTTTTCAGGAGTTCGGCCGAATAAAGAGAACTGAGGGTATGAAAGGCACGGGTTTGGGCCTGGCATTGGTAAAGAAATTGACGGAAGCGGCCTGCGGCAATATACGGGTCGAAAGTGACGGTAAAAACAAAGGGTCTGTATTTATCGTCGAGTTGCCCTATGATTTTGGTGAGGCTGTGGAAGACCAGGGCGCATAACCTGCATCTTTCACACCTCCGACAGGGGCCTGGCGATCGACAAGACTTGCGAAAAAGTTTACGACTAGGGGCGTGGCCGAAAAGCGCACAATGGCTAATACGCAACGATCTACCGCGCCCTTTCAGGGCGCAAAAATACGTGTGAATCATCACCTCGGGTTGAAACCCGATGCTACCGTACTTTGCCCCTCCGGGGCAAGGCCTCTGTCTTCGCCCCAGCGGGGCGAGGTTAGGTAGCCCCTGGTTTTAACGAGGGGTAATAAATGATGAAAAGATAAATGCGCCCCGGCAGGGGCGCGGTTGCTCTTGGAATAGCGGCATTTGCTCATTATTGCCTTTTCGGCCAGGCTCCTAGTGCTTAGTTGCATAAATAAGGATAATCTTTGGTTATTTTTTTTGCCGCATAGATCGCAGAGAACGGCTAAGCCTTCTTTACAATAATTTTTCGTCTTTCTCTGCGTCCTCAGCGTGCTCCGCGGTTATTTCGTTGTTTTTATAGCTTAAAACATAACCCGAACGAGTCGGAACTAAAAAGGCATAATTCTGTAACCCATTTTCAATCGGCGGATTTTCTTAAGGCATGGGAGGTGTCGATAGATAGTTGCCTCATAAAGATAAAGAGCTATCCTTACTGCCCCACATGCATTTGTCACATAAAATTTTGTTGCGTAAAAATCGCATATCTGCTATCCTCCTTGAACCCCCGTTATCTTTTAAAGGAGGTGTTTTCCAATGAGCGCCACTCTTTTAACCGAAAAGTATTCCGATCAAATCTGCGGCACTCTTTCATGTTTCGACCGTGTTATCATCCAGGGAACTCTGCCCGGCATCTGTTATCCAGAAGGAATGACATCATTTCTCTATGCTAATAAAATCCGAATCTTTGATTATCCTCAATACGCCAGTTCCATATTATTTTTATTTCATTGACGAAGAACTGGGGTTGTGTTACGTTCGAGTTCCTCCTGGCTGCCATTGAGACTGCTGATATACTTCAACGGTCATAACCTGCTTGCCGGCAAGCTCAGAGAAGAAGGTATAGAATTCACCCAAATTGATAATGTATTTACAGAAATCTCTGATTTTGCCAGGGCACAACAGCTTGCCGATTCCCTGACAGATAACGTTAGCGCAATACATAAGATACTTGATTATTTTGCCCGCCAATTTTGTCCTGTTATCGAAAAGTTCCCAAAGAAATATCACTGGTCGATCATGCAGAGTGAATACGCAACGGATATAGTTTTCAAGAAGCAGTCCGAACTTTCTAATATTTATGAGTTCATAACAAGGACTGCCATACACGCCGTCAAACCTGAAAACGTGGCCACCTTCCTTGGTAAAAAACTGCATGGAAACTACAAGGATGAGGTTGGTAATAATTTTAACACACGCATTGAGGGAACCAGAATCAAACATCAGATGGGACCTGTGTCAATCAAGATGTATGACAAACTTTCCATTGTCTTAAGAATCGAGACAACGGTAAATGACGTTTCCTTTTTCAAACACCGCCGCAAGGTGGAACAGCGAGACGGAAAAACAGTTCGTAAAAATGCCGCAATGAAAAAGGGTATCTATAGCCTTCCGCCATTAGCCAGGCTACTGAAAGCGGCCAATAATAGATACCTTGAGTTTATCTCCACTATCGACGATAGAACAGCAGGAATTAAGAACGTTAGAAAACTTTCAAAGAGCGTAAGAAAAAACAACCGTTCCTTTAAAGGCATTAACTTTTTTGACGATGACGATCTGGCTATACTTTTCGCAGCAATATCTGGTGAATTTAATATAAGCGGATTTCAAAACAGAGATATTAGAAAGAAACTTAAAGACAAATCATCAAGTCAGGTGACAAGAATACTTGCTCGCTTGCGCCATCATGGTATGATTAAGAAAATTGCCAATACGCATAAATACTATCTCACCAGACTCGGCCGACAAAGTATTGCGACTGCCTTAAAGATTAAGGAACTTGTTATTATTCCAGAACTTTGCTATGTCCAATAATAATCTTTTTGCCAAAAAAGCAAGAAAATTACAATTAAGATATTAA
>PUNP01000659.1 GCA_003551785.1 Candidatus Brocadiaceae bacterium
ACCTATTCCTCATTGATTTCCGATATCTTTACGTTCAGTTCAGGATGCCGCGCTTCAGGCGCTATTTCAGTGAGCGGGATCATCACAAAATCCCTGTCCAGCATTCGAGGATGCGGTACCCGCAGAATTTCTGTATCGATTATTTCGTTTCCATATAGCAAAATATCCAGGTCGATCGTGCGTGGCCCCCAGCGTACTTCCCGGGTGCGCCCCAGCTTCATCTCTATCTCCTGGAGTTTCCGAAGCAACTCAAAAGGACTGAGCATGGTTGCAATCTCTGCAGCAGCGTTCAGGAACTTCCCCTGCGGCGGCCCGCCTTCGGGCTCGGTTTCTATCAGCGAAGAAAATTTCTTTACCTCCGTTTCACCTACCTCGTCAAGCATCCATATCGCTTCCTCAATATTCTGCCGCCGATCGCCGAGGTTGGCGCCGATACCTATGTAAACTGTTGTTTTCTCGATCAATTTTTTATGATATTTTTTATTCTGAACATCGCTGGCCCATAAATTCCGTACATCGTTAACAAAATGAGGATGTACAGAAATAAAATAAAAATCCTTATTGCCTTGAAAAGGCATAACATACCGCTACTATTCGCGCATTCCGTCTACGAAACCATCCGAACATCGCTGAAAAACACCCATTGATGTGGCGTCCCTACAGGACGCGGTTTTTGGGTTGCATTCGCGTTCTAAAACATAAAACTTAAAACTTTATTGGACTTACGCCTTCCTTTGTAAACATATTCTAATCATGTGAAGCGAACATTGCAAGTTCTCATTATCGTAAATGCAAATAAAAAAGAGAGGGATATGAAATTTATCCTAAGTATTTGCTTTCAATAAACATCGATGTTAAAATTTTATTATTCTTACCCAAACTCTATTTCAAATTTTCATCGTAAAATGAGCATGAAAACACAACGCTGTCCCGTTTTGTCGGAAGTTGACGTCATTGTAGCAGGGGGGACTACCTGGGCCGTTGCCGCCGCCTTATCAGCTCGAAAAACCGGTGCCACCGTATTTCTTGTAACGGATAAAACGTATTTGGGCGATGATTTATGTGCGACACTGCGACTTGGTCTTGCAGATGGCCAGGTTCCCAAAACGGATTTGGCCCGGGCATTGTTTCCGAACGTAAACCGCAGTGCCACCCCGCTGCACATTAAAAAAACTCTTGACAAAGCACTGCTCGATGCCGGAGTCAAATTTTTGTTCCAATCATATCCCACCGAGGTATTGAAAGATGAAGAGGGATTCCCCCGCGGTATCGTAATAGATAATCGAGCCGGATCGCAGGTAATTTTAGGCAAAACGATTGTTGATGCCACGCCGCTCGGGCATTGTGCCGGTATCGCTGGTGCCGAAAAATACCCCCAGCCTGACGGTCCGGTTGATTTCGGGTTTAACAGGATTTTGCCGGGTAAAAATGCCCGGCCGAATAGAGTAACCGATAAATTCAAAAGCAAATTGTCCGGACTTGATCACCCTGAATTGTGCGAAATACAAAATATCGCACGGGATAAGTTCTTCACTAAAGGCCAGCTGCGCAGCGCCGAGTCGGTGTTTTTTGTGCCGCCCGCACCTGTCCGCTGCAAGTTGGGAAGTCAAGACTGGGACCCGCAAACCGAAATAAGAATCGACCATTTTCGGCCCAGCGCTCTGCCGCGGTTTTACGTTGTGGGAGGCGCTGCTGATATACCCCGGGATGTCGCCCGGGAACTGCTCCAGCCTGCGGGATTTATAGCTCTTGCGGGTAAAATCGGTTCCAATGCCGCTGCTGAAGCATTAAATCTTGATGAAAAAACTTCTCCACCGTTAAATATCGTCCATGCCGGAAAGAAACTCAAAACTCACGAATGCGATGAATTCTCCGAACTCCGCCAGGCGCTTCGACCCGCTGCGGGCGATGCTTGCCAATGTATAGAACTCAGTATGGAAAAAGTTGAAACGAAACATGAATACGATATTGTGGTGGTTGGGGGCGGTACGGCCGGGTCTGCAGCAGCCATTTCAGCCGCAAGGGAGGGGCACAATGTGCTCGTTGTTGAGTATCAGGAGGGGCCGGGCGGAATGGGAACCGTCGGGATGATCGCTAACCCCTATCATGGTCTGAACATCGGTTTTGCCACCGAAGTCCCTTTCCCGGGGGACTGTGACGATCCGGATGTGAATACCGAGTATAAAATGGAATGGATCAGGCGCGAACTGCACCACGCCGGCGGGGAAATGTGGAACGGCTGCTTGTGCGTCGGAGCCCTTTGCGAACAGGATGTCGTTAACGGCGTATATGTCGCAGCTCCCGACGGCAGGCACATCGTAAAAGCAAAAGTCGTCATTGATGCCTCCGGAAGCGCGGATGCCGCTGTCTTTGCCGGAGCGGACTATATCCATGGCGCTGAAGAGGACGGCGACATTGCGATGCAGGGAGTCGGACTGCCGACCAGACCGCTTGACAAAAGTTATGTGAATTCCGATTACCTGTTGACCGACGATACTGACCCGCTTGATATGTGGTTTTCTCTTGTCGGCGCCCGCCTGGCTATGGCGGATGAATTCGATGTCGGCCCCCTTGTCCAGAGCCGTGAAAGGCGGCGGGTCGTCGGACGGCATACGCTCGAATATCTCGATCAGATTCTCGGAAGAACCTATCCCGACAGCATAGTGCTCTCTTGCAGTGACTATGACTCACACGGCTACCCGAACGACACATTTTTTCATCTGCTCCCGCATGACGATGAAACGCGTCGACGAAATCATCCGGCTCCGGGCGGAATGTGCTATACCCCTTATCGCTGTCTGTTGCCGGCTGCTTTTGAGGGGATTCTTGTCGTCGGATTGGGTATCAGCATGAAACGCGATGCCGCGTCCATGGTCAGAATGCAATACGATATGTTGAACCAGGGCTATGCGGCCGGGCTGGCTGCTGGTATGGCGGTTTCGCAGGAAATTCAGCCTTCCGAAATTGATATTAAATCCCTTCAGCGAAAGTTAATTGATAAGGGGACGTTACCGCCGGAAGTGCACGAACATGATGACAATTTCCCTTTGCCCGAGTCGATAGTTGAAGATGCTGTTATGTGTTTATTGAACATTTCCGTTCCGGAAAGCCCACTGCTTAAACAGAACCCTGTTATTGCTGAAGCACCCGCAGATATCAGGAATATCTGGCTGAAACGTCATGGGAAATACCGGAACCCACAATACGATACCCGGTCACGTGCGCTTGCCGTCGTGATGGCTCATGGGCGGGATGCCCTGCCTCAGTTAAGAAAGGCATATGAGTTTGCCGAAGGCGATGCCAAACTGTATTGCGCGCAAATCATGTGTATCCTCGGCGAACCGACAGGGATCGATGCGCTTGTTGATAAATTACGGGATTTTAGCTGGGATAAAAAGATTTTACAGGGCCGGATGGCTGAATATGCACACTTGCCTACACCCGTAGATGCGCTGGTTTTGGCCCTTGGGATGTCAAAAGACAGCCGCGCATTCCCCGTTCTACTGGAAAAGATGGAAGAACTCGATGCGGACACGACTTTGTCGCATCATCGTTCGATGGCGATGGCCCTAAAGGTAATGGGGAGGAAAGAAGCCGCTAAGCCCCTGGCCGCGCTGCTGAAAAAAACGGGGATGTCCGGACATGTCATCAAGTCCGTCGTTCCACTCTATAACCAACCGGCAGAGAACCGAAGCCGTGAAGCCTCGCTGCGTGAGCTGGTGCTTGCCCGTGCACTGCTGCACTGTGGCGATTATAAAGGAATAGGAATGGCAATCCTGAACGAGTATAAAGACGATATGCGCGCAGTCCTCGCCCGACACGCCGCCGCCGTACTGCATATTTCTGAAGGATAAGATGAACCCTTAGAACCTGAAAACATCCCCTAAAAAACGCTTCTAAGGGTTTGCTGTAAACATCATATGTGAAGTAAAACGTTATTTATTTCCTGACCTGCCTGAATACTCGACTGAAATCCCGTTAAATTGGAAATGTGTGTATTTATTCGCATTTGAATTGGTGACACCATTTCATTCGACCATTTCATTCGTTCACCCGAACTGGATGCTGTGAAAACGTGCGTATTCACCGCCTAATTCCAGCAGCTCATCATGTGTGCCGATTTCAGCGATCTGTCCCGCCTTCAGAACCACGATTTTATCCACATCCCGCACAGTGGAGAGGCGGTGTGCAATGACAAAGACGGTTCGGTTTTCGACTAATCGCGATATGGCGTCCTGAACCATCTTCTCGCTGTCGCTGTCCAGGCTTGATGTGGCCTCATCCAGTATCAGAATCGGTGCGTTTTTCAGCAAAGCGCGTGCGATCGTGATGCACTGGCGCTGCCCGCCGGAAAACCGGCTGCCTCCCTCACCGACCACCGTATCGTAGCCCTCGGGCAGACTGGAAATCAGTTCATGGATATTCGCTGCCTTTGCCGCTCCCACGATCTCTTCCTCAGAAGCGTCTCGTCTGCCATACCGGATATTCTCCGCCACGCTGCGGTTGAACAGGAAAGGATGCTGGCCAACGATAGCTATCTGGTCGAGCAGGCTTTGTCTTTTGATTTTTTTCACATCCGTGCCGTCGATGGCTACATATCCCTTCTGAGGGTCGTAAAAACGCGGTATGAGGTCCAGCAGTGTGGATTTACCCGCACCAGTTTCGCCGACCAGCGCGCATGAGGTTCCGGCGGGGACACTGAAATCGATGTCTCTGAGCACGTAATATTCTTCATTGTCGTAGGAGAACCAGACGTTATTGAAGCGGACATCTTCTTCAACGCCCTGGATAGTTATTGCCCGGGGATCGTCTTCTATTTCAATATCGGCATCGGTGAGTTCATAGATGCGCTCAAACGCAGCCATGTTCTCCCGGAGTTCGGTATAGGTTTTTGACAGTTTTTTGACGCAGTGCGGCATGAGCGCAACGGCGCCGATGAAAGGGATGAGGCTGAGCGGGTCGTCAATAATGCCCCGGTCAATAAAGCTGTCGATGATGAGCATGATGACTCCGAAGGCGACGGCGACGATCGTGTGGGGAATGGAATCAGCCAGAGCGCGATACTTTTCGCGTTTGAGAATGCGTTTGAGCTGCTTACCGACGGTTTTATCAAACTCCTGCTTTTCTTCTGCTTCCATACCGAACGCCTTAACGACGCGCACCCCGGAAAAAAACTGGCTCAGCGCATCGGTGACATCACCGGTTTTCTCCATGACCTTTTTACCGTGTTTCTGCATTTTTTTGCCGAGGTTTTTAGCGACATAACCAATCATCGGGGCGAAAAAAAGAGCGATCAGTGTCAAAACCCATTGGGAATACAGCGCCACGGCAAAAAGCACCGCAAGCTCAATAGGGTATTTGAATGCTTTAGTGAATATCGTCTTGGCCGCACTTTTGGTGTTGTTGATGTCATTGGTTACGCGGCTGATGAGATCACCTGTTTTCCTCGATCCGTAAAAGGAAAGGGGGAGGTAGGACAGTTTATCAAAGACTTGTATCCTGAGATCGGCGATAACGCAGGCTAATGTTTTTCGCGAGCAGTATGTTTCTAAAAAAGCGGATACTATCCAGATCGGCACGACGAAGGTTAAGACAAGAAAGGCGACGCGGCGCAGCTGGTCCGGTCCCGGTTCCACCGCCTCCTGCACGTATTGTACCGGAGGGAAATCGGAGAGCCTTTCCGACACGGACTCGCTTATTCCGTCGATTCTTCGGAAAAATTCAGGTTTATCGGCTTCGCCATTGTCGATGCCCTGTTCCTCGGCGGCCGCTGCTTCTTCGACAGATTCTGCGTCTCCGTACTGGATGGCGAGCCCTTCAACAAGCGGACGGCTCAGCAGCAGGAGGCTGCCGCTCAGAGCAGACGTAATGCTCATCGCGATAAGAGTAATCAGCATCAGTTTCCAGTAGGGAAGCGTGATGCGGAAAAACCGCAGCAGACGATACCAGTCTTGTTGTGATTTCTTTCTCATTACGGAGTATTATAGTTTTTTACGGCGATTAGTTCAACTTCTTGAATCAGAAAAATTTTTCCGCAGTTCCTCAAATAGCCCATTACGGCGCTGTACGTATAAACGTCCCATGGCCAATGTCAATGCTTGTCGTCTTTTTCCCCGAAGGGGATTCTTATTTACAGCCCAGGGTTGGGGCGGCAGCAGTTTGCCGGCCCTACCCTGGGAAACCTATGCGGAACACAACCTTCCCTGAAAGGGATGTTTAACCGCTCCCTCATTTACGGGGTTTAATATACATAGCAGGGAAAATCTGAGATGCAATATCAGGTCCCAGGGTAGCCAGTTCTCTCAGACCTGCCAACCTTGGGCTGTAGTTAAATATCACCTTTTTGGTGAAAACGGCCAGGCTTTTCAATTTGTTAATGATGTACAGAATCTAAGGACCTATATTCATTGGATATTTGAATTAATATATCTGTATGTGGTATTTTAGAATACTGGTTCACTGAGGACTTACTAACGCAGGCATGACTGCTCCATCTCTTACACAAAGATGAAGGATAGTTCGTGGTTAACGCTCAAAGTATTGCTTAAGAATTAGTTACAATTGACGCCATCGTGAGTTTATACAACGCCGGTCATTTTACAACGTAAGTATGTCACGGGTATACATGAAATAAAATTTTCAGATAGCAAAAAAGATGAGTAACAAACAACCTTATCGTATATTTAAGAACTATTACCTGTATAAGAAATTCAAACCTTTCTATAAATACTATTCCGCGCTTCATGATGATTTTTATAAGCGTTTCTCTCCATTTGCACGCCCTTGCACGCTTGGCATTCATAAAGCGGATAACAGGGGGGTGGTAGATATAGCGAATGGTTTTCTGTATAATCGCATGCCGAAGGTCGCCAACACGACGTTGATCGGGAATATTTATCAGGATATGGTCGAAAAAGACGGTATGACTTTACCGGAAGTGGCTTCCTATATAAAGAGCAATCACGTTAAGCCATCACGATTATCCAAAAAGGAGGTGCTTGAAGTCAAAAGTACGTTCAAATTTGTCTTTGTCCGAAATCCTTATACACGCACGTTCTCAGCGTATTTGGAAAAGCTGTCTGAGAATTCGAAAAAGCAATCCAAGTATAAAAGAAAAGCACCCAAATTATTCCGAAAATTCTCTGAAAATCCATCTTTTACTGACTTTTGCCGATATTTAGAATCAGGCGGTTTATATGATAACAAACATTGGGCACCTCAGATATCGCTGTTAGTTCTGCCCCCCGCGGAGTTTGATTTTATCGGCAAACTGGAAAATATTGAGCATGATTTCGGTGTGGTTTCAACGCAAATACCTATGCTGAAAGGTAAAAGACTCATGACCAGGCTCGGTGCGGTAACGGGCGCCTCTGCTTCACTGGATAAATTTTATACACCTGGTTGCAAAGATATTGTTTATCAGTTGTTTAGGGAAGATTTCACACTTTTTGGATATGAGAAAGATTTCTAGTGGGCGTGGCCGAAAAGGTGCAGGCGTAATGTATGACAGGCATCTTGCCTGTCCAGGGTGCACGCAGGGATGCGTGCTATACTATGAAAGGCATCTTGTGTTACTATATTTCTCATTTTGCACCTTTTCGGCCACGCCCCTAGTGCTTAGTTGCATAACTAAGGCCAATCTTTGGTTATTTCGTTTTTTTACCGCAGAGATCGCAGAGGACAGCTTCTATTATGCGCTTAGATTCCGTACATCATCATA
>PUNP01000732.1 GCA_003551785.1 Candidatus Brocadiaceae bacterium
CGAGTAGCCGGTAAGTGCGCAGCCGGCACGCTGCGAACCACGACTGTCGGTGATTTGGGCAGCATCCCTCGCCGCACGGCCGTTTCGCGCTTGCAGTCCGAGATAAGTTTTCCTATAATTCAGCCGGCACGCTGCGAACCACGACTGTCGGTGATTTGGGCAGCATCCCTCGCCGCACGGCCGTTTCGCGCTTGCAGTCCGAGATAAGTTTTCCTATAATTAATCCGGTGGTGACCGCGCCGATAATCGGCGCCCGCACGGTGAAGCAGCTTTCCGATAATCTCGGGGCGGCCGGATGGCGACTTACCTCGGAGCAGCTCGAGCGGCTCGACCGGGCGAGCGCCATGGCGGTGAGCTATCCATATGACACCGACGGGAACCGGCAGCGAAGCAGAGACTGATCGGGGGCGCGTCCACGTGAGGTCCCGGAGTGGTAACTGCGTGACCGTTTCAGCGGGGTACGCGACGGGCTCAGGGTGCTGCAGCGTACGATTCGGCAGGTGCCGCAGCGTGCTATTCGAGACGGGTGTGAACGGCTGCGTTTAATCCGGCCTGTTTGCGCACGAATTTCACAAAAAATGTCTCCCGACGGCGCCGTCACACTCGACAGCGAATATCAGCTTTGCTATAACCCAAAGTAGGCTTGTATCGATATACAAGTATCGATATGGAGGTATCATATGGCTCAAAACACCGGCCTTGTCTGGAGCTTGCCACCGCATCTTCCGGGCGACGGTGATACAACACTCAAAGTAATGACCGATGTCCTTATCGCCCTTGCACCGGCGACTATAGCGGGGATTGTCTTTTTCGGCGCGTATTCGGCGGCCGTTGTAGTCGTTTCCATGCTTACCGCAGCCGTTGTGGAGGCGCTGTACCTGCGCAAAGGCCTGGCGCCGCGCGCGCTTATCGGCGACGGGAGTCCGCTTGTAGCGGGATTACTCTTCGCGCTGGTTGTCCCTCCGGGATTGTCGCTCCCGCTGGTCGCTCTCGGCGCGGCGGTGGCCATGCTCGTTGGAAAGCACCTGTTCGGCGGGATCGGGCACAATATTTTTAACCCGGCGCTTATCGGTCGCGCGTTTATTTTCGCGATCTGGCCGCGGGAAATGGCAACGTGGGTCGCTCCACTCGACGCTACTTCCTCGGCCACGGTGCTCGCAGGCGGTGAATGGTCATATCTCGATATGTTCCTCGGGACAATTCCGGGGTCGCTCGGGGAAACCTCGGCGCTGCTTCTCCTGATCGGCGCTGCATATCTTTTCTTCCGCAATCGCATCGGATGGCGCATTCCGAGCATGTTTATCGGGTCGGTGGTTATTCTCGCTCCGGTATTCGGCTCGCCGATTCTCTATCACCTGTTCAGTGGTGGCCTGATAATCGGCGCGTTCTATATGGCCACCGATATGGTCACCTCGCCGGTTACCAATAAGGGGCAGATTCTCTTTGGTCTCGGCTGCGGTGTCGCCACGATTGTAATCCGGGAGCTCGCCGGGCTTCCCGAAGGCGTAATGTACGCAATTCTTCTTATGAACGCGCTTACGCCGATACTCGACCGCTTCTTCCGAAGCAAAACTCTCGGGGAGGCATAGGTTATGACACGAACAATTCTTTCCACGCTTGTGGCAGCGGTGGTTTTTGTCGCGGGCTTTGCCGGTATTCTTGCTGTTTCGGGGCCTGACGAAGCAGTGCCCGAAAATGTCGTTACCGATGAGGCGCTCCTCGAGGCGCTGTCGGACATATTCCCCGACGCGGCGGAGTTCGCCGAGTATGACGGTGCCGCCGACGTATACCTTGCGCTGGACGCTGATTTCGAGCCGATCGGTTATGCCGGTTACGGTGAAGGAGAAGGCTACGGTGGAACAATGCGCGTTCTCGTTGGCGTCGACTTCGACGGCGTTATAGTCGGGGCCTTCCTTACGGAACATTCGGAGACGGCCGGTTTCGTCGACGACGTCGAGGATCCCGAATTCCGCGCGCAGTTCATCGGTAAACGTGCGGGCGATGCGATTTCGCTCGGTGACGATATTGACGGAGTCAGCGGCGCAACAGGTTCCTCGGGTGGTTTTACGGAAGCGGTTCGCGATGCGCTCGACCGCCTCGCAGACCTCGATGAGATTGCCGCGCCGGATACCGATGATGATGCCGAGGACCCGGTCTTCGCGCTTATCTACCAGATCGTAAGCGATGCCGACGATCTCAGGCCCCATGACGAGGTCGATGATGCGTGGCTCGTAGTCGCCGATGGGGAAACGGTGGGCTACGCTTCGCTCGGTATCGGCGAAGGATACGGCGGCGATATGAAGGTGCTCGTTGTTGTCGACGTCGACGGTGCGATTCTCGGTAGCGATCTGCTCGAACACGAGGAGAGCCAGGGATTTGTCGACGACGTAAAGGATCCGGGCTTCCGCGAACGATTTATCGGCAAAACGGGTGATGATCCGATCGAGATCGACAATGATATCGACGGGGTAAGCGGTGCGACCGGCTCCGCGACCGGCTATGCCGCCGGTGTTCGAGCGGCGCTCGAAACAATAACGGAGGTTCGCTGATATGGATGCGAATGCTACACGACTTCCGGAGTGGAACGACCGGACCTGGATTTACCTTGGGCTCGCACCGGCAATCGGGGCAACGATAACGGCGACGGCAGCGCTTGTGACCGCTGTCGCCACGGTGGCGCTTGTCGCCATCGTGGGCGCCCTGGTTCTGATTCTTCGCCCGATTCTTACAAAGGCCGGCGCCGTTGCGACGGTCGTTTTCGCGGCCGTGTCTCTGATGGTGATCGCCGGTGAGCTGCTCGCCTCCTCCGCGAGTGACGTACACGCCTCGGCCGGTGTCTTCTTTGTTCTCACCGCGGTGAATGTGCTCGTCCTGCGTCAGGCTCTGCTTGTTGACCGGGACCGTCCGGCAGCCGATTACGGAGCCACGCTCCGATCGGCTTCAATTGCCGCGCTCCTTATCGTTGCGATTGGCGTAGTTCGTGAGCTGCTCTCGGCAGGCTCTCTTTTCGGCGTCGAGCTCGGTGATTTCGGGGTCGGCGCGTTCGGAGGCCCGGGAATAGCACTCATGCTCGCCGGACTCATTGTCGCACTGTTTAACCGACTTACCGCAGGAGGAGCTTCCTCATGACTGACGCATTTTATGTAGTTCTGGCCGCCGTAATCTGGCAGAACGTTGTCGTAACAGGGCTTCTGGGGCTCACGCCCTTTCTCGCCGAACGAGGGTTTTCCTTCGCCGGATCGGCCACCGTTGGTTTGTGCGCGACGGCAATTATGGTAATCGCGGTGCTCGTGACTGCTGTGCTTCACGAGTTTCTTCTCGAGCCGGCCGGCGCCGGCGCTGCAGCGCTTCTGGTGTTCGCCGGTGTTGTGCTGGCCCTGGGAGCAGGGGGAGCGCTTGTCGCCGGTAGTTCCGGAGCGACGGGCAAAAAGGCGCCGCGATGGCGGGCGTTGCTTCCGGAGGCGCTCCTCGATGCGGCCCTCATCGGCGGGGCAATCGTCGCGACGGGCGCCGGTGAGTCGATCGGCTCTCTGACCATCGAAGCGGTGGCCGCCGGGCTGGGGTTCACTGTGGTCCTCCTTGTTATGGAGGGTATCCGGGAGCGGCTGGTGTGGCTTCGACCGAGTGGATGGGTCGCCGGTATTCCGATTCAGCTGATCACACTTGGAATTCTCGCGCTTATTCTGTCGGGGTTCCAGGGCATTTAGGGCGCTATTAAGGAGTGCGGACATGAAACTGAAAGATATGAAGATCAGAAAACTCGGTCGTGGCTACCACCTGAACGAGTTCAAGGAATACACCAATAAGAAGCCGGTGGAGACGCTCCCGCTGCCCGATGAAGTGGTTATTCCACTGCTTCAGCACCTTGGAGAACCATGTGAACCGACGGTAAAAGTCGGGGACAAGGTTGAGCCCGGGCAGCTCGTCGGCTCGCTCGAGGAGTACTGGATGGCGCCGGTGCATTCGAGTGTCGCGGGAACGGTAAAAGCGATCGAGCCGCGACGTGTGGACTCGGGGCAGGAGGTTACCTGCGTCATAATCAAGGTCGACAAGGAGAACTCCGAGTTCAAAGCATCGATAGAGCGCGATCCCCGGGAGATGAGCCTCGAGGAGCTCAAGGATGCTATTCGACACGGCGGTGGCGTCGGCATGGGCGGGGGCGCCTGTCCCACCTACATAAACATCAACCTAGACGATCCGGTGGAAACCCTTATTCTCAACGGCGCTGAATGTGAGCCGTTTTTAACCTGCGACCAGCGGCAGATGGTTGAATGGGCCGATGAGCTCATCGGCGGCGCCGAGATCCTTATGCGGGTCATCGGGGCGAAGAAGACCTGGATCGGCATTGAAACCAACAAGGAAGATGCCATTGAGCTTCTCGCAACGAAGCTCGAGAACCGCGACGATATCGAAGTTGCCGCGCTCGAGGCGAAGTATCCACAGGGGTACAAGAAGAACATAATCAAGTCGGTAACCGGGCGAACGCCGCCGGAGGGGGCGCGAAGTTCGGAGGTCGGCTGTATCGTGAAGAACGTCGGAACAGCCATTACCACCTACAATGCGGTTGTGTACGGTAAGGCGTGTTTTGAGCGGGTGGTGACCGTAAGCGGTCCGGGCACGATCCCGAAGCCGGGAAACTACCTCGTTAAGGTCGGTACGCCGATCGGACATATTCTCAAGCACTGTGGCGTTGATACCGACAAGCTCGACGGCCACAAGGTAATTATGGGCGGACCGATGACCGGTGGCGCGCAGACAACACTCGACGTTCCGATTATCAAGAAAACCACCGGAGTGCTTGTGCTTCCTCCGGAGATGGTCGAGACCGAGGAGATGAATCCGTGTATACGCTGCGGCAAGTGTGCCGACCACTGCCCGGTCTACCTTAATCCGGGCCTTCTCAGCGTGTTTGCTGAGGCCGGCGACTATGAGACCGCGGCGAACTGGCGGCTCGATCAGTGTGCCGAGTGTGGCGTGTGCAGCTATGTCTGCCCGTCGAGGCGGCCGGTCACGCAGCTTATCCTCCGCGCGAAGCCGGAAGTGAAAAAGATCATTAAAGAAAGGCGCAAGGCGGCGAAAGAAGCGGCAGCAAAAAAAGCGGGCTAGTAAAGCGGGAGTGCCTCCAGCGGGGCGTAGCATGCTTGCACCCGGGCGGCGGCCCTCCCGGCGCCCTCGCTCGACTTTACAAACCGACACTACCGCCCCATGATATAAACTATGAAGACCACCTCATGGGGCATTCTCGGCGCTGCCCGGATCGCGAAAAAGCGTCTTGTACCGGCCCTTGCCGCAAGCAACCATTGCCGCGCATACGCTATAGCCTCAAGGGATGCTTCCCGCGCCCGTGAGGCAGCCGATGAGCTCGGGATACCTGTTTCATACGGCTCGTACGAGGAACTTCTCGCCGACGATACCGTCGACATTATTTACAATCCGCTTCCCAACACCATGCACGTCGACTGGTCCATTCGCGCCCTCGAGGCAGGGAAGCACGTGCTCTGCGAAAAACCGATCGCTTCCGACAGCGGCGAAGTGCGGCGCCTTCTTGCCGCGCGGGACCGCAGCGGGAAAACCGTGGTCGAGGCGTTCATGGTGCGCTTTCACCCGCAATGGTGGCGGGTTATGGAGCTCCTCGCTGAAGGGCGTATCGGTACCCTTACTTCGTTTCACGGTCATTTCAGTTACATGAATACCGATGAGTCAAACATTCGAAATCGTACCGACGTCGACGGCGGCGCGCTTCTGGATATCGGCTGTTACATGGTCACATTCTCGCGGCTTGTTTTCGGCGGTGAACCACGGTCGGTTCAGGCGCTTGTAAATCGTGACCCGGATTTCGGCACCGACTGTCTCACAAGCGCGCTTCTCGAGTATCCGCCACGCGGAGAGCAGCCGGGCGGGCACGCCACCTTTACTGCATCCACGCAACAGGTGCCGCATCAGGTGGTACAGCTTGTCGGCACGGAAGGCCGGATCGAGGTGGACGTGCCGGTTAATATTACCGAGGACATGCCCGGGCGAATCCGGATTGACGACGGAAGCGCGCTCGACCGCTCGGGGGTGAGCGTTGAGGAGATTCAGGGAGCCGACCAGTTCACGCTTCAGGCGGACGCTTTCGCCGAGTGCTCGGTCGGCGGGGCGCCGCCGGAGTGGCCGCTCGAGGATGCGGTAGCCAACGCGGCGGTAATCGAGGCGATTTTCCGCAGCGCAGAGGAAGGGCGCGCAGTTACTCTTTCGGGCGTCTGAGGGTTCAGCGCTCGTTTACAGACGTCGGGCCTGTGTATAGTATTACGCAGAAGGTAAACAAGTATGAAACCTGCACTATTTCCTCCGAATGAGGATTCTCGGCTGCAGGAGCTGTATTCCTACGGCATTCTCGATACCGGGATCGACGAGGATTTCGAGGCGGTTCTCGATCTCCTGCTGGCGGCCACCGGAGCCGGTATGGCGACAATCAGTCTTGTCGATGCCGACCGGCAGTGGGTTAAAGCCGGTCGAAACGTGGAAGCCGGCGAGTGGCCGAGGGATGCATCGTTCGCTGCATCCGGGATTCTCTCCGACGAGCTGTTTATTGTTGAGGACGCCTTACATGACCGGCGTTTCGAGAAATCGCCGTTCGTTACAGGCCCGCCGTACGTGCGGTTTTATGCCGGCGCCCCGCTTATCACCGAGCGGGGTTATAGAATCGGCATGCTCGCCATAATGGACAGTAAGCCCCGTACAATTGACGATTATGGCAAGGAATCCCTTTTCATCCTCTCAGGCATGACGGTTAATCTGCTCGAGCTTCGCCGTCAGCGGCGACGGAATTCGCAGTTGCGGCAGGCGCTCGAACACCGTGAACGGAACACTCTGCAGACCCTGTCGAGTCTCCTGAATATCTATGCAGAGAACTCCGGCTCGACCGGACTCGAGAACTTCAACTGGATAAAGAGTGTTCGTGACCGTTTAAACGCAACGAGCTGCATGCTCGGCCATGTAAACGAAAGCCTCGGCGCCACAGCGCTCTCGTCGGCGTATCAGCTGCCGATTATACTTCGGGATATGCTTCTTTCCACAGAATCCTATACGGATGTCCACGAGGTCCTCGATTTCGAGTGCGATCAGTGTCGTGTGGCATTCGCAGTCGCCGACCCGCTCCTGCTCCTGCTGTATGAGGCGTTGACGCTCGCTGTCGACGCGGGAGTCAGAGGGAGACTCGGTGTGCGCTGCAGAGGCGCGGGGGGTAGCGTCCTGCCGGCGATTTCGTTTGCTGGTGACGAGCAGATCGCCGAGCGCATTACCGGTGATCTCAGATTCGCACTGCTCGAAACCCTTGCGGCCCGGCTTTCGGCAAGCGTCGTTATGCGGTCCGACGCCGGTACGGTCACGATTATCTGCGCTCCCGTGCCGATCGCCCGCTGACGCCTTCGACGTTTCGCGGCCAGGCGCCAAGCGATTTGCCTGTTTTCCCCGGTCGGTTGTACTCTGAGCCTCGAGGGAGAAACTATATGGAATCGAACCTTCTGATAACGATCCGGAAGCCGCAGGCGGGCGAGATGGTAGAAATAGCTCGAACGCGGCATGCAAAGCGCCTCCAGCAGCTCTACGACCCTGTATGTGGCTCTCAGGGCATCAATCAGCAGGGTCTTCTCGCGATTGGTGAGATCGCGCGGATTGATGCCCCGGTCTTTTTGCAGCAGCTCATTGGCTTTGA
>PUNP01000858.1 GCA_003551785.1 Candidatus Brocadiaceae bacterium
AAGAACAAAAAGCCGATCCTGGTGATCCTCGGCAATCCGCCGTATTCGGCCTTTTCATCTAATATGGGTGAATGGATAACGAATCTTATCAATGATTATAAGTATGTTGACGGACAGCCGCTGGGAGAACAAAATCCCAAAGGTCTGCATGATGATTATGTCAAATTCCTGCGTTTTGCTCAATGGAAAGTTGATCAGGCCGGACGTGGCGTGGTCGGTATGATCACCAATCATGGCTACATTGATAATCCAACGTTTCGTGGGATGCGACAGAGCCTTTTGAATACTTTTGATGAAATTTATGTGCTTGACCTTCACGGTAATTCACGCAAAAAGGAAACCTGCCCCGATGGTGGAAAGGACGTTAATGTTTTCGATATAAAAACGGGCGTTGCCATAGTATTTCTCATCAAAAAGGAAAGAAGGCAGGATAAGAATGCTGATGCTATTCTCCAGCATGCCGACATCTACGGAAAACGTGTGCGAAAAAATAAATGGCTCACGGACAATAATTTTCTCAAAACAACCTGGAAAGATGTTAAGCCGACAAGCCCGTTTTATATCTTTTCCACAGCGTCACAAAAGGGATATGAAACATATAAGAACTGGTCCTCAATCGTAGATGTTTTTCCAATACACTCAACAGGAATAAAAACACACCGTGACCACTTTGTGGTTGATATCGATCGCAAAATATTGACGAGGAGACTACGGCAATTTCGAAATCCTGACATGCCGGATCATTTTCTTGAGGAGACACTTAAACTGAAAGATACCAGGGATTGGAAATTGTCAAAACGTCGCAGGAGCTTCCAAGCTGATAAAGAATGGGAAGAGAAATTATTGCCCTACCTATATCGCCCTTTTGATACTCGCTGGATATGCTATCATACCGATTTGGTCGAACTCCCGCGTGAAGAAATTATGCGTCATATGATATCCGGCAAAAACTTAGCTTTATGTATCGGAAGACAGGGGCAAGTAGTTGGGCCCGGCGAATGGAACTTGGCTTTTTGTTCTAATAACATACAAGATGTTAATCTTTTCTATCGAGGTGGCAGTTTACATCTCCCTCTCTACCTTTACCGAAACCAAAGCAACAATAAAAACAGTAATCCGTCAAAAAGTTTCCAGTCGATGATGATTTTCGAGCCAGAAGGGGAGTATCAGAACCGGATACCCAATATCGAAGTGGATATTTACGAAAAGCTCAAGGGAATCTATGGTGAGGAGCTTACGCCGGAAAAGATATTTTATTACATCTACGCCGTGCTGTATGCGCCGTCTTATCGCGAGAAATACGCCGAGTTCCTGAAAATGGACTTCCCGCGTGTGCCTTTCACGACCGACGGTGAGCTGTTCGGAAAGCTGGCCGCCCTGGGCGAACGCCTGACAAAGCTGCATCTGCTCAATTCACCCGAACTCGACCCGCCCGTCTGTCGTTTTGAGGGCGAGGGCGACTCAGTGGTAGCAAAGACAAAGTCAAAGGGGTTTGATTACGATCCGGAGACGGAGCGAGTCTGCATCAACAAAACGCAGTATTTCGAGCCGGTGCCGGAGGAAGTGTGGGAGTACCAGGTCGGCGGCTACCAGGTCTGCCACAAATGGCTGAAGGACAGAAAAGAGCGTCGCCTCGAACACGGTGAAATCCGCACCTACTGCCAGATAGTAACGTCCCTCGCCCAGACCATCGAAATTCAGCAGAAAATCGACGAGCTTTATCCGGAGGTGGAAGAGGATATCATCAGTATGAATCAAAGAAAGTAAAGGGTTTCGCTTTTTGAAAAAAGCTCTGCAAAAACTTTATTCTTATGACTTAGGTCATTTAACCCAGCCGTAGTAAAAAAAGAGAAAAAAATGCAAACAGTAAGATTATTTCCAGATACCTCAACGCCAGAAGAGCAGACGCAACAGCCGCTTATAAGCAACGAGGTTCTGAAACCCTTTATGCTGCATCCTGATAGACATGTTCGGGAGTTTGTCTCTGAATATTTTGTCGAAGCCTGCTATACGGATCCCGAGCTTATGGGTTTAGTGCTGGACGGATGTGAGAAGTATGGGGATGAAGACAATTTGCTTGTGCTCGCGCGCGGACACTCTTTCTGTTTATCAGAGCAGAATTTTTTACGAGTCCTGAACCGCTTTCAGGAAATTGATGAAATTGGCCATTTAATTCATTATTCAGGCATTGTTTCCGATGCTCCGTGTGAATGGTTTGTAAAATACGAAAATGATATCCGGCGAAAAGCGAAATTAAGCGAACAGCACGCCCGGAAAATTAATAAAAGGCGGGAAATGTTGGATTATACTCCGGGGCAGGCCTGGGAGGCTCTGCAGGAATACAACTCTGAATGTGAAAAATCCGATACGAAACTGACGGATGTGGACAGGCCCCTGGTTGACTGCCTCATCGACCTGCTAGCCGTTGCTGATGAACCTTCTGACAATGAAATATGCACCTGGCTGAGCGAGGATACCTTCCGATACCAGTTTCTTGAATGCTGGCTTATTGATCTGGCCGGGGTACGCGGTATTGAGGGGGCTGTGCCGATTCTGGTTGATAAACTGAAGGAAGATGCCGATTACTTGAGGGAGCGGGTCAATGAAGCTCTGGCGCGTATCGGGAGTGTTGAGGCCGTCAATCTGGTGGAAGATACGTTTGCGGAAGACGAATGGCACGTGCGCCTGTTTTCCATCAATGTACCAATGAGAATAAAAAGCAGGCGGTCAGAAAGTTTTTTTCTGGAACAACTGGGACGGGAGCAAGACAGTGGTATACGTACGCTCCTGTGTGAGGGGCTTTGCAAGTTATTTTCGAAACGCGGCCTGGACGTTGTAAGAAACGAGATCAAAAGTGGTTATGATACGGGTATGCTGTCGCTTGAGGATATGCTGCTTGATACCACAACGGTGCTTGATATCGACCTGCCGGAAGCTCAAGAGTGGAAGGCGGCACGTGAGGAAAGGGAACGATTGCAGAAGTTGCGCAGGGAAGAACTTTCCGTTCCTCTAAATAAAAGTGAAAAAGTTCTGAGAGATTTACAAAAAAACGACCAGAGGAAAAAACCACGGGGACGAATATCGGGAAAAAAAGTTGGGCGTAACGACCCCTGTCCATGCGGAAGCGGCCGGAAATACAAAAAATGTTGTAACGCGCCCGGGTTTCGTAATTAATACTGCTCGCTGAACTGGTGTAATCCATGGTTGTACGGGATATTCGGAATACAATAGCGGATGTGCCCGAAGAAGCACCTCTGAGAAATGTCACCGAATGTCATAAATAACGTCATGCACGACTTTTGTTGTTACGCTAAATTGATGCTAAATAGCAAGATAGGAAAACACATATTCGGATTCTCATTCCGGTAACAGGGGTTCAAATCCCCTTGGGGGTACCACCATCAAAAGCCCCCTCAGGCGGTTTATTTCGCCTGAGGAGGCTTTTTCTTTTCCCGCCCGGCTGACGGAGCATCCGGAGGCAAGGATAAAACGCCTGGCCGAAAAGGCCCGGGGACATGCTTTCGTTCGGGCCCGAAGGGCCGATCACAACAATATCGCGCTTATTTCACGCGTGCTCGGTGGTGCAGATGCGGCAGAAAGCAAGCGCTTCAGTATTCGTATACGCGAAGTGCAGCTTTTTGCAACAGATGCCCCGCAGAGGACGCGCCCGCAGGGCCTGCCTGCAGCAGGCAGGTCAACCACCGTTTTCCGGCGCCGATACACACCGGCAGAATCTGAAACCCTGAAGAAAACGACTTTTTCACCTTGCGCAAGGAGATTCTTATCGGGATCTACCGAACGACAACATTGGGCAATTTCTCCGATAAAACAGTCCTGGCCTCATCGATGAGTTCCTGGTCCGGAACATCAATGTGTCCGCCCCGATAATCCACATTCATATCCTCATATTTTTGTTCGCCCGCGTCATGATAAGGCAAAATTTCGGTTTTTTCCAACCATTTGAATTCCGCAAAAATACTGGAGAGGTCCTCAAGGCATTCTTTCTCATCGGTATAGCCGGGGACCAGAACATATCTGAGCCAGAAGGGCTGCTTGTTTTGCTCCCTGTATCGGGCAAATTTCAAAGGATCGAAACTCAACCCCGTAATTTTCTCACGCCACCCAGCATCGATATGCTTCAGGTCGAGCAGGAGAAGGTCCGTCAGGTCCATCAGCCTCATCACTTTATCATTAAAAATGCTGGCATTGGTTTCTAATGCGATATGAACGCCTCTGTCTTTGATTTTGCGGCACAGAGGTATAAGCTCATCCACCTGCATCAACGGGTCGCCTCCCGAGAATGTCACCCCCCCCTCTTTACCGAAATATGGTTTGGAGCTTTCGATTTTTCCCAGGATCATTTCATCCTCGACTTCCATCCCCGCACATTCCGGCCAGGTATCGGGGTTGTGGCAGTACACGCATTGGGCATTGCACCCCTGCATAAAGACGACCAGTCGTATACCAGGGCCTTCATGGGTTCCGAATGTTTCATATGAATGCACTCTGATCAATGAAAAGTCCTCTCAATAACCTCTTTTTGCTGATCTCTGGTCAACTTGTTGAAATTAACGGCATAGCCTGAAACCCGGATCGTCAGCTGGGGATATTTCTCGGGGTTTTCCATAGCTTCTTCCAGTTTTCGCCTTTCGAGAACATTCACATTAAGGTGATGTGCATTCCTGTTGAAATAGCCACCGAGCAGGTTGACGAGGTTCGTCTGTTGTTCTTCCTCTTCCGCTCCCAGCGTGCCCGGAACAATCGAAAAAGTTTTAGATATGCCGTCCATGCACGATTCATAAGGCAATTTCGCAACACTGTTCAGCGCCGCTACGGCCCCCGAGCTATCGCGTCCGTGCATGGGATTCGCCCCGGGGGCAAACGGTTCGCCGGCCTTCCGCCCATCCGGCGTGCTCCCGGTTTTTTTACCGTAAACGACATTGGACGTAATTGTCAGTATTGAAAGCGTCGGCATGGCATCCCGATAAATCCTGTGCTGTTTCAGTTCCTCGTTAAAGTCCTGCACAAGCTGCACGGCGATATCATCCACACGGTCGTCGTCATTCCCAAATTTCGGGAAATCCCCCTCGATCTCAAAGTCTTCAATGATCCCGTCCTCATTGCGCAGCGGCTTGACGTTTGCGTGGTTTATCCCACTCAGCGAATCGGCCACCACACTCAGACCGGCCATCCCGAACGCCATGCTGCGCTCAACGTCCGTGTCGATGAGCGCCATTTGCGCCCTTTCGTAAAAATACTTATCGTGCATAAAATGTATGACATTCATTGTATTGACATAATGTTCCACCAATTTGCTCCGGACTTTGATGAATCGCTTTTTGACTTCCCGGTCATCGAGATATTCATCGCTCTCCGGCAAGGGTTCAATCCCCTCGAAAACAACCCTGCCCGTCACTTCATCTTTTCCGGCATTCAATGCCAGCAGCAACGCTTTCCCAAGATTGCATCTGGCGCCGAAATACTGCATTCCCCTGCCGGTTTTAGTGCAGGAGACGCAGCAGGCGATGCCATAATCATCGGACCCCCAGTGCTTGCGCATCAGCGCATCATTCTCATACTGTATTGATGATGTATCGATACTCACTTTAGCGCAGAATTTCTTGAACGCGTCCGGAAGGTTATCGTCCCAAAGGATCGTAATGTTCGGTTCCGGTGCGGGACCCAAATTGTACAATGTTTGCAGAAAACGGTAGGAGGTTTTTGTTATTTTATGGTTTCCATTTTCAAAACATCCGCCGATGGCCTCGGTGACCCATGTCGGGTCACCCGCGAAAAGCTGATTGTACTCATCGGCACGCAGATGCCGCACCAGGCGCAGTTTGATGACCAGCTGATCGATCAGTTCCTGGGCTTCCGGCTCCGTTATTTTGCCATCCTGCAGGTCCTTTTCGATAAATATGTCGAGAAAAGTGCTCATATTGCCGAAACTCATAGCGGCGCCGTCATATTCCTTCACTGCGGCAAGGTAAGCAAAGTAAACCCACTGGACGGCCTCCTGCGCGCCGCAGGCGGGCCTGGAAATATCGGAACCATAGCCTGCAGCCATCGTTTTCATCAGTTTGAGCGCCTGAATCTGGTCGGCTATTTCTTCCCGGAGGCGGATGCACTCATCGGTCATTTTACCTTCATATTTCTTTTTATCTTTCTTCTTTTCTTCAATCAGGCGGTCGATGCCGTAAAGAGCCACGCGCCGGTGATCTCCGATGATCCGGCCTCTGGCATAATTATCCGGCAGCCCGGTTATAACGCCCACTTTTCTGAGCAGCCGGGACTTTTCGGGATAGGCATCAAAAACACCATCGTTGTGCGTTTTACGATATTTTGTGCAAATTTCCACAACTTCCGGGTCGACTTCGCGTCCGTTCTGTTCACAAGCTTTCTGGACAACCCGGATACCACCAAAAGGTTTAATGGCACGTTTCAGAGGCGCATCCGTCTGTAAGCCGACTATTTTTTCGCGTTCTTTATCAATGTACCCCGGCGGATGGCTGTCGATCTGGCTTATCGTCCCGGTATCTATATCGAGCACACCGCCGTTGTCGCGTTCTTCCTTCAGCAATTCTCTGCAGCGGTCCCAAAGCTTTGTCGTATTTTCCGTCGGGCCGGACAGAAAACCCGGACCGCCGTCATATGGAACAACGTTGTCCTGAACAAATTGTTTGACATCCATTATTCAGCCTCTTAAGATCGAGTTTATTCGAAAAAACAGCCTCCCTGCATCAGCATGACCACATGCGTTCGTGCCGTCAAAACCCAATTCATTCAGATTGAAAAAGGGGGAAACTATTTTCCTGAGCTGCAGCAAGTTCATTAACTGAAAGCTGCGGAAAATATCGGGAGGGATATCAACGACATCCTTCTGCACAACAATCCGATTTTCCAGATCGCCATGCCCGTCGCAGGGGTGAGAGAGGGGACACAACCCATCCAAGCGGCAACAACGCATAATTGATCAACCAGAACCCGCCGGCCCCGGTTCATGCTCCCGCCACCGGATGTCAGAAATCATGCAAAAAAAAACTAAAGAAATGTACCAATTGCCATTTCCTTAGCCCCGGCTCCAGCTCGGACTGCATCCCTCATAATGAGTATAACAGATAATGAAATATGTTGCAAATGAGAGAAATATTGAGGAATTTGCGCCCTGAAATCGCCGGGCACAGGACGAACCAGAGGAAAATCTGCAACCCGCTTCACGCAACAAACGTTGCAGCGCCAATTCCTCATCTTGATCTTGAATAACAGGGGTCGTTCGGCTATAGTTATGAACAGGAGAAGGCCGGCGCCACGGTCGTGTTGCACCGGTCTGCCGGGATATCTCATGGGCGAAGGAGCGTAACGGGTCATGAATCAACAATGAACGACAGAAACCGGGAGCGCCTCTCAAACTGTGACTAAAAGGGAAAACAGCAAGGCGTTGTATTGTGTTCAGGACGTTTCCGTTACCTATCCGATGGGCGATCTCCTGGTCAAAGCTTTGAGGAACATCGACGTAAAAATCTATGCGGGCGAATTTCTGGTGATTCTGGGTCCCAGCGGAAGCGGCAAAAGCACTCTGCTGAACATTCTCGGTGGTATGGACCGTCCTGACAGTGGCCGGGTTTTATTCCAATCCCGGGACCTTTCCAGCCTGACACAGAGTCAATTGGTCGGTTATCGGCGTGAAT
>PUNP01000867.1 GCA_003551785.1 Candidatus Brocadiaceae bacterium
AAAGATTTGACAATGTGAACTCCGGCAACATTTTCTTGTACGGATTTGAGCAGATTGGCGGCCTTCCTTCTAATACGACGGTAAATGTTTTTGGCTTTTCTCGCAAAAACATAAGTGCCTATTGCAATCAACGGCATAGGCAAAAGCGTTAATAACGCGAGACGCCAATGAAACGAAATCATCACTGCAGATAGAACAACGATGGTGAGCACATGGACAATAATTTGCTGGAAACCGTTGGCTACGAATTGTCTAAGCACGTTCGTATCGTTATTCACACGCGACATTATACGACCACTGTGTTCATTATCATAAAATGACAAGCTCAAACGCTGCAAGGCGGAATACAGATGGCCGCGAATGTCATGCATGAGTTTAGCACCTAAAGACCCCATTATATTGGTGCGCCCCCAGATTACAATCGACCGCACTACAAATGCCGTCAGCAGCGAAAGAACCAAAATAGTAACCATCATAAACCGTTGGGGGCGTATAGCATTTATTACATCTGAGCGGCTGAGAGTGTCGGTACCCAACTCATCAGCAAGCTGTCTTAAATCTACACCGAGATGGAACGCCCACAATTTAGTATCTTCAGGGATGCGAAGGTTCTCCAAACTCTCGAGATAAGTTCTAACATTGGCTTCACTGAGCACCTCGTCGCTATCCGTAATCTGCTCAGAACGGAGGATATGAGTGAAAGCAAGGTTCTGTGCGGATTCGGTCTCGAACTGCTCCCGCTCGGCAAGATAAAGCTCAATATCCTGTTCTCTTATCCTGCCTTGATCACCGCTGCCTAACAGGAAGGAAGGATCAATTCCATGGCGCTCGGCTTTTTCAGCCAAATCAGGCGTTGCGAACCTGTGTTCCGGCGGTAATTCTGCTATGAATTCGATATCGGCAGGCGAGGGCACAGGCGGGAGCCGCAAAGGCCCGTCTATAAGTCTCTGCAATAAAACGCCCGGAGCCATTTGAATGGCCGCCAGCGAGAGGGCAAGAATAACTCCCAATGTCGCCTCAAGCCAGTAGGGACGTAAATAATGGGACAGTCTGAGAAGCACTGAGGAAATATTGACGCATTTAGGACACACGTCACCTTGATATTTCAGCGGATAATCGCAGTTAGGACAGCGATAAGTCAATTTCTTCTCCGTCGGAGTATCGGCGGCATTTCTTGCTTCCCGAACGTCCTCGGTAAGGTTCCCGCCTAATAACTCATTTATTTCATCTTCGGCATCCTTAAACCGGTCGGAAAATGTCTTTGTGTAACGTATCAGAGGAATCTGGCGGTCATCTTTCAGATGGGCTTCCATCTGACCGTTGCCGACATAGTCTTTGCATATAACGAAATCAATTTCACAGCGATCAACCTTTTTTTGTATCTCTCCGCCTGATATGGAACGTAATTCTCTGTCGGTAACCTCCAGTCGGGAATCCTCATAATCTCCCTCCAATGTCATGTCAGACACTATACTAAAAATAACATCAGATCCATTTTTTCGCGTTTCCGTCTGCTTGACTTCGTTTATATCATCCTTGTTACTGTTAACCATGATTATCGTTGTTGTACTATGAAATGTTTGAATAAATTGAGTGAATGTTAAACCGAAAAAGATAGGCAATAGGCTTTGGAAAAGGAGATAGATAAGGCAAACCGCCGGAGTTTCTTCATGGAACTCCTACATGCCCCCCAAAAGGCAGGACATGTAATTTTGGAATATTTGACGGGTTATCTGGCGGAAAAATCACCTCATCCTTAACCACCATTTAACAAAGTTAAGGACACAGGCGGCAAAGCTGATTTCCATCTTCATTCGGGAGCGCTGACGGCGCTTAGAATTAGTCCATCGGAATAAAGACCGGGAATGAGGAACTTTGTTATTCCCGGGTCCCCTCCATTTAGAGTTAAAAGCTAACCTATTTCATAAACTCCTTCGCCGCATCAGCGGCATCTTGCAAATAGTCGGGATACTTCATCACATCATCCGGAGCATCAATGTTGGGATAAAACCTCGATACAGTAATATTTACACTTAAAGTCGACAACCATATCCGGGCTGTGAGTTTTGCGCTGTTAAAAAACTTCTCATTATCCATAGCACCCACGCATAAAAACATAGCGTGCCTTTTCGGTTCAGGGGGATTACCCAGCCTGTAAGTTCTGACCCAAAAACACTGGAACCGATCTATAATAACTTTGAGTTGACCGGGAAGAGTGGTGAAATATATTGGTGAAGCGACAATAATACTCTTCGCCTCAAGACATTTCCGGTAAACATCCTGCATCTGGTCTTTAATAACACACTCACCGGTCTCCCAGCACCCATAGCAACTCCTGCACGGCGTTACATTGATGTCTTTTGCAGCCAAGGTTTCAATAACAACCGAATCATCCTGTTTTTTCAGTTCAGCCAGGGCTGACTCCAGGATACGGTCACTATTGCCGTTACGCCTGGCACTGCCTTTTATAGCCAATATATCACACATGGTATAGTTGAATCAATTTGAGTGCCACAATGAAAGTATATATTCAGTAAACCACATTAATTTATCACCATCGTATCCAATGCAGGTGGTGATGTTATGTGTTTCACTGAGAACTTACATTATTATACCGGTATTCCAGAAACCTTTTCAAATGCTCTCATCCAAAAATAGCAAAAAAACGCTTAACGGCAATAAACCGTGGGATCAGATATACCGGCTGTGTCAAAACCCATACGACGCAAAATACATGAATCACAGCATCCGCAGGCCCTTCCAAACTCGTCGGGGTCATAGCAACTGTGGGTGAGCGAATAATCTACCCCCAGTTTTACGCCTTTTTTAATTGTTTGTGCTTTATCCAAATGCTGCAATGGCGTTATTATTTCAACGGGGTGCCCCTCTACAGCACGCTTCGTTGCGACATCGGCCAATTTTTGAAAAGCCTCAATAAACTCGGGCCGGCAATCGGGATAGCCGCTGTAATCCACGGAGCTGACCCCGATATAAATATAGTCTGCATCGGTGTTCTCTGCGATAGCGAGGGCATAAGACAGAAAAATGGTATTTCTCGCAGGCACATAAGTAACCGGAATGTCGGCCCCGAAAGTATTACAGGTATTGTTTTTCGGAACTTCGATACATTCGGTTGTCAATGCCGACTCCACATGCGCACCCAACCGGATGGGTATAACTATATGCTTAACAACGTTGAAATAACGTGCAATATCCTTCGCGGCATCTATTTCAATCTTATGCCGCTGACCATATTGAAACGTTAAAGCTATGCAATTCTGAACTTCGCTGTTCGCTATGGCCAGGCAAGTGGAAGAATCGATTCCACCGCTCAGCAGTACCACAGCGGTATCAGCATCCGCGCCTTCGGTATTTTCACAATTCATGGATCGCATTTTGTGCACGTTCACTCATTTTTTTCCCGGCTTTGAACCCTATCACAACTTTAGGATCAACTTTGACCGGCTCATTAGTTTTGGGGTTGCGGGCTTGCCGAGCTTTCCTGACGCGCGGCTCAAAAACCCCGAAATCACGCAACTCCAGCCGATTCCCCTCAGAAATCTCACTTACTATAGTTTCTAATAACGTCTGTACCAATTCTTTGGCATCCGACTGGACAATATCATGCTTGTTTGCAAGCGATTTTGCTAAATCCTTCTTAGTTACTGTTTGTTGGGACATTTAGAGTATCTCCATATTAGTACTTTGGTCATCTGGACAAAGAATGCAAATTTTATTAAAAGCTCCAATCTATGTCAAATTGATGGGCAGCTATTCATCTTTTACCAAAGCAGTCTTTCAATAAAAACAGTTCTTGAGTTTTTAATATATATGAGATAACAACAAACACAATCAGACCCGAAAAACTTACGACAACCACCCTGAGCAGTTGCGTTAATGTTTTAGACTCCGCCACCAGCTCGGGAAACAGACTCAATAATGTTATGCAGACTACGCTCATAGCGCCCGTTGCAACAATTGTCTTCACGGCCGTTTTTATAAGGTGATTTTTTTGGGGCGAAGCTGTTTTTTTTACTAATAAACAATATAATATGCAGGTTTGCACAGAAGCACTTATCGCGGTGGCCAGCGCTAAACCACTTTCAGCCAGGTACCATATCAATGTTAAATTCAAAACAACATTCAGTGCAATAGTCAGCGAAGCTATTTTCACTGGCTGTAATTGGTCATTGCAGGCGAAAAAGGCTCGCTCCAGGACATGACGCGCGCAATAAGCCCAAAGTCCGAAAGTGTGAGCTGATAAAACCAAATAAGTTCGCCCTGTCATCTGAGCGGTGAAAGCTCTGCGCTCGAAAAAAAGCTCAATCGCCGGTCTGCCGATGATAAGTAGTCCTGCCGCTGCCGGGATAGCTATAAAAATTACAGCCCCAAGCCCCTCCGTCAGCGTCTGCGAAAACCCCTTCCAATCCTTTTTAGCCGCATACGTGCTGAATACCGGAAAGATCGCCGTAGAGAGCGCTATTCCGAAAATACCAAGAGGAAACTGCATTAATCTGTCAGCAAAATACAAGGCACTATTGGCACCGCTCTGCATCGGATAGGCCACCATTCTGCCGAACAAAATGAAAGTCTCCTTGTTTTCCGGAGCTGACAACGACACCGCCAAAACGCCGTCAAACAGAGCGTTTAACTGATATGCCGCCATCCCGAGGGTAACGGGAGCCATGTTAAGCCCTATCGTTCGCAGCGCCGGATGCCGAAAGTTAAGACGCGGACGGTAGCTGATCCCATGACGTTTTACAGCCCACAGGTGGATTATAAGTTGAAACACTCCGGCGATAACAATTCCCACAGCTAAAACTAAAATTTTAGCTTGCGGTTCATCGGCAATCAGAGGGGCAAAGATCACTACCGCCAATATCCAGCATATATTCAGCACAACAGGTGAAAAGGCGGGGATGGCAAAGCGCCTGCGACTATGCAGAACGGCACCAAAAAAAGCACTCACGCATACCAGAAGCATATAGGGCAGCATAATGGCGCTTAAAGCAAAAACCAGACGCCACCGTTCACTCATATCGGTGAGTAAAGGTAGAAAAAGAAAAAAACTTAATCCTAACAATAACAGCGCAAAAAGCACAACTATAAGCGCTGTAGCCACTACTCTGACCAGTTCAACGGATTCTGTATCGCTTCGATGCTCAAGATATTCTGCCAAAACCGGCATAGAAGCGGCACTCATCGCCCCTTCACCGAACAGACGCCGGAATAAGTTCGGGATGCGGAATGCCAGGCTAAAGGCATCCCAGACCATCCCCCCACCAAATATCGCTGCACACGCCATGTCGCGGATCAATCCTAAAAACCTGCTGGCGGTCGTCAACCCGCTGACCATAACGGCATGACTGAAGAAATGTTTTTTACCGTCCATTGTGTATATACTCACAGATACCGCATAAATGGATAAAAACCATCACCTCGGGTTAAAACCCGAGGCTGCTAAACTTCGCTGAGCTTTCTTTAAAAGCAAATTAAAGCCGTGTAAAAACCGGGCAGTCTCCTTATACATGCGTTCTCCCTCCGAACAGTATAGTTAATCTGCACCCAATTATCAAAATAATAACCTCGATTTCTCACAAGCCTCAAGTGGAATGAACCACTAGGAGCGTGGCCGAAAAGGCAATAATGGGAAAATCCCGCAACTCTATGTGCAACCGCGCCCCTCCGGGGCGCATTAATCTTTGTATCATTTATGTTACCCCTGGTTAAAACCAGGGGCTACCTAACCTCGCCCCGCTGGGGCGAAAACAGAGGCCTAGCCCCGAACGGGGCAAAGTACGGTAGCCTCGGGTTTTAACCCGAGGGTGATGATTCACACGTATTTTGCGCCCAAAAGGGCGCGGTAGATCGTTGCGTATTGGCTATTGTGCGTTTTTCGGCCAAGTTCCTAGCATCAAGCAAATGCCACTCCGCTTTACAGCTAAACAGCCTGGCAAAAATTTTAGTGTAAGCTGATGAGCTGTTGAGTTGCTAAGCTGCTTTACCGCCGTGTCGTTGTCTTTGTTCTACAGCTCAGCAGCTTATCAGCTTAACAGCTTAAATAACTGCAAGTGCAGCTTCCGATTGAAAACAACATAGCTTGTGTGATAAACTTTTTATCGAGCAAATTATCATTGAACCACCTGCATCTTCATCGTGCTGTGCACCTGTAGAAAGAAGCTAACTGTGTTTACTGAATATCTGCGTTTCGGAACGATTTTATATGGAGATATCTTAATATGGTTGAATCTAGTAATCCTCAAAAGGAAAATTTCCACCAAGTAAACGACCTGGACTATCGTTGTTCTCAGACTGTTCTTGAATGGATAGCAAGTATTAAAAAAGACCTCGCCGAAAGAATAGAAGAGACAAAGGCGATTTTTCAAAAAGATGTTGCTCTGGTCGACCTACACACGCACAGCAATTACAGCGACGGAAGGACTACCGTTGAAGCAAACCGTGAGGCCGCACTCCATGCCGGGCTCGATTTCATGTTTGCAACAGATCACCATTGCGTTGAGCAGAAATGCGTCACTGACGATTTCGATGATGCTTCATGGGGCCAGGAACCCGGGGTGCAATACCACCATATCGGGCTTCTTAAGAACATTCAGCTTTTTGAACCACAAAAAGACAGTCTTGCCGCCGATTATTCCCGCGCCTGCGAGATCGCACCGTTTGTCTGGATACCGCATCCTGCCGGGTGGTACCCCGCCAGAAAATATAGCGAAAGTGAAATTCAAGCATTATGGTCATTGCCCATGGAGTTTGCAATAGAGGTCATCAACGGTGCTCATAAGATATACCGGGCATTTGATCAATTCGATGAAACCGCTGTGAAGGTCTGGGATCGGCTTCTCAACGATGGCCGCCATGTAACAGCCCTTGGATGCAGTGATGCACATGTTCCTGAGGGGCTGGGATGCGTCTGGACAGGCGTAACAGGTGCTACGCCGGAGCCCGACTCGATTATAAAAAAACTCATTAAAGGACGTTGTTTCGCCAGTGAAGCGAGCCTGCTGGATATATCCCTCCAGGGCCGGCCAATGGGATCAACCGTTAAAATCGATCAATCGACCGATATGCTCATCAAATACAGAGTCGCCGACGCCGCGGGATTGCAGTCCGTACGCCTTGTCGCAAACGGAAACGTCATTGAAGAAATTCAAGCTGACGCCCGCAGTCTGATTGAGGGAGAATGGGCTGTCAACCCAAAACTTACACCCGCTTATTACAGACTTGAGTCCCGGGCTACGGATGACCGACGTGCTTTTTCGACACCAATATATGTTGAGAGTTAGCCTGAATTCCGACGAAATCGCAGTAGCGGCCCTTAATGTGTTTGAACAAGAACCTTATGCACCTGTGGCCCCGGAAAAAGACCTGCGTCGACTGGAAATACGGCACGCCGTTGCCGAAAGATGAAAAACAGGATATTAATCTAAAAATCCCAACGCGTGCAATATGCCATCATCCAGCGTTTAACCACGAAGATAAAAGAAGCAATAGAGGGAAAATGATGACCATGTAAACCAATGTCGTCAGGACAAAAGCGGCAGTGGCCAAATGCAGGTTCAGGTTGTAGAGCTTGGATGTGACCACCGCATTAATAGCCGTAGGAGTGGCGGATAAAACGACTACCGTGTAGAGAGCCACTCCCTCCAGCCCCACCAACATTCCGGC
>PUNP01000856.1 GCA_003551785.1 Candidatus Brocadiaceae bacterium
GAACGAGGACGGCCGGATGGGCTACATAGCGCCGAACGTGTGGCTGAAAAACGAATACGGACGCGGCCTGCGCCGCAAGCTGAAACGCACCGGACGGCTCGACCGATGGATCGACTTCGGCTCGAACCAGATATTCGAGGACGTCACCACCTACACCGCGCTCCAGTTCTACACCGGCGCGCCGCAGGAAGCGGTGAAAGGCGCGTTCGCCTGGAATGGCGACGTTTCGCACGTGGATTGGGAAGTTCCGGAGGCCGTCATCGATTACGATGAACTGCCGGAAGATGAAGCGTGGTACCTGCTGCCGGATGGAGAGCGCAGGTTGTTTGATAAACTGTATGAAAACTGCACCCGACTTGACGATGAAAAATGGACGAAGCAGATATTTCAGGGACTGATAACAAGTGCTGATTATATTTACCACCTCGAAAAACTGGCGTCGGGCAGATATCTGACCAAGGACGGGGAGGAAATCGAGATTGAAGATGAGATAATGCACCCCCTTGTTTCCGGAAAAGAAGCAAGACGTTACCAGTATCCTTTGCCAGCTAAATGGCTACTTTTCCCATATAACCTTGAAATCGATCCGCCAAATCTATTCACCTCTGAAGAGATGTCTGCCCGGTTCCCGTTGGCGTGGGGATATCTCAAATCTAATGAAACAAAATTGAGAGGTCGAGAAAGGGGGAAAATGGATATAGATGATGGCTGGTGGGGATATGTATATCCAAAAAATTTAAAGAATCATGATTATCCAAAACTGATGGTACCACGTCTGGTCAGCCATTTATTCTGTGCGATGGATACGGAGGGCGATTTTTATTTGGATAATGTGGACGTTGGGGGCATACTGGTATCCGATAACTCGGAGTTGCCTTACCTGACGGGCATCATCAATTCACCTGTATGCAACTTCATATGGCAGCGCATATCCAAACCTTTCCGAGGCAATTATCGTTCGGCTAACAAACAATTCATCGCCCCGCTTCCGGTACCGGACGCCCCGGATTCGGGAAAAACAGAGGTCGGGCAACGAGCGAAGAAACTGCAAGAGTTACACACCCATCGTCGGGATATGGTTCAAAAATTCGATGCACGGCTCAACAGCCCGCAAACGAAGAAGAACAAACGTCAGGACCGCTGGCTATGGGCGGACATCGGCACGGTCACCGATTGGAAGAAATCGCCCGAAGCGCCGTCCGAACTGAAAGGGCGCGAGCTGGGCGCCTGGGCAAAAAGCCGACGCGACGCCGTCCGCGACGGACAATACGAAGAGCTCAACGCCCGCCTGCATGCCGGTGCTTTGCTCACTGTCGAGAACACCGAAGACGAGCTGCATCTGAAGATCGACGGTTGTCCGGTGCTAACACGCTACGACGACCCGGACACCGAACTGATAGCGGCACAGTGGCGCCACGCGTTGCGCGATATGAACGTCACGGAAAGTTTTGATGCAAAGAAGCTAGTCAAACTCCTGACCAACCTCCGCAAAACCGACCACGAGCAGCTAAGAGATCGCCTGATCGAGATAGATGCAGAAATCGAAACCGTCGACGTCCAGATCGAAAAAGAAGAATCCGAACTCAACGACCTGATCTACGAACTGTACGGGCTGACCGAAGAGGAGGTGGGAATAGTGAAGATGGGTTAAAGCGAAAACAGTGAAATGCATTTGGTATTATAGTAAACATCTTTTGACAAGGAAAAACAAAAAAGGGGGCGACTCATTTTGGTTCCGACATTTTTCTTTGCATCTCCCCCACCCATCTCAATGTCGGCCCATCTGGTCGCTCATTTTTAGAATCTTCCCCATCACCGCCTTTAACATGGCGCAACTGTGGACCTTTCGGCAAATCGGAAGTTCCATTAGAATTATTGCCAGTAGGTTGATCCCTTTTCTTTTTCTTGTTTTCATTATTTCCCATGTTTTCCCCTTTACTTGAGTTAAACTTTAGAAAAACCATTAGTGTAATGCAAAACAAAAGTATTACAAAATACTACACGAAAACTCTTAACAACATGACCAGATTATTCCTTCTTCCCTTTGCTTTTTGCAGCATACCTCAACGCTGGGCCGATTGGAGACTTCTTCGTTCCCTTGGAATTTTGTTCTGATTCACTTCTACGGGAAAATTCCGTAAAATTTTGCGAGTTCCTTGTCTCAGGTTTTTCTTTTTTTTCTACCATGTTCATCTCCTTTCTTTACCTGCCTAATGTCAGGGCCTCCGGGCGGCTTAGAATTAGCATCTGAATCCGATTTTGAACGCCTCTTTTTATTCCTCTTGTTTCCCATATTAATTTTCTCCCTCTGTATTATTCAAACGACCAATTAGCCATAATAATTATTGAGTATGAAAAAATCTCCAGAATAAGGGACCCAAAAAGCCACCGAAGACTCTCATATACATGTCCGGATTTATTATCATTTTTTTGGGCATTTTCATCGGCTGCATCCCGGCATTTTTCTATTAAATATTCTCTAAATTTTTTATCATGATTCGCCAGCGCTTCTTTTTCCTTTTCATAATATTCTTTTAAATCCTTCCAATGTTTGTCAAGCTCTTTTGCAGTGGGCAAATGAGCAAAATATTTATACCCCAAACGCGCTTTCCACAAATGATATATGCCGGTGATTAGGAGAATAAGTGAACCTGCAATAGCTAAAAAAAATATCACACTTGGAATGATCCCTTCATTCAATACTTCTGGAATACCACGAAGAATAGGAGCATATCCACCTAATAAAGCAGAGGCTATTAGAAAAGGTAACATTAACCGCCGATGAATGCTGTCCCACCGGCGATGTTCCTGATTATACATACGCTGGAAAAATTCAAGTCGGTCAAATGTACTATCCACGCCAGTGTCCATTAGCACACCTATTTTAAGCTTGAGTTTTTAGTGAAAAAATTATTTCGGCGTCGACCGCCTATGCCGCCTAACAGATACCGACTTTGGTCCCGGCTTCGGGCTATACTTTGGCGGGGACGATGGGGTAGAACGACAATGTCGCTTAACTGGAACTTTCTTTGGCATAACTGAATCTCCGAAAAAAATACTCTTCTGTCAAAAGATCACCGAATAAAACTTCTAGCAATATTATGCACTGCCTTGTGTTAAATGTCAAATGCAGTGCTCAATGTTGGACTCTATGCTATATATGACACCCCAGTTCTTTGTTGCCGGGTTAGGATTTTCATGAAATGATCGCCGGATGGAATAATTACTATAAGATAGTTTTTCCGTTGCCTGCTGATAAATTCACGGATAAAACTATGGATAAATCTGCGGATAAAATGCAAAGTATCCCAAAGAAAACGTCGTAATAAAAAGTAATCCATTGTCCCTTTCATGTTTTTATGACTTGGCTGGCCTCTCCCAGAAAAATGAGACCTGCAAGTCTTTCAACATCTTAAATGTGTCGGTATAATGAATATCAAATGCTCTGCATACGTTGGGTATTTTCACTACACTTTGCTTATCCGGATTATATATTTCGTGGGTAACCACACTGCAAGCATTGGCTTTCGCATAAGCTACTACCCATCCATCCGCAACCCTTGCAAATTGGTCAAGTGCTGCCTGGGAAAATTGGCTATTAGCATGAACCCAATCCATTATCTGGCTGTAACTGCGGGTAACTCCAGTTGTATCGGTTGGCAAGAAAAGATTTGAGGCCGCATCATTTGTCCATTCATCAAGTTGATCGCCGCCACTGATTTCATCAAATACCCGGTCTATGCTAAATACACGGGTGTTTGAATAATACTGAAGACAATCCCAAAACCCAGGGCATAAATCGAAGCCATAGTATCGACGGTGTGCCTCAATAAACACATTGGTATCGAGTACGTATTTCTTTTCATTGCCCCCCATCTCTAACTCCCCGGCTCAAAATGCGAGGCAAACTTGTCGAAGGTCTTGCCATATAAACCGGTAAGCTCGTAGGCTTCACGATACAAAAGCCGGCCTTCCTTGACCGCCCGTACCACATGGGAACCGAAATAATCACCTATTCGTACGTGGGCATTATTCCAAAAATTCCCTCCACCTTTCTCCGTTTTTCTCTGCCGGGCAAGGCGTTCTTCCACCTGTTCCCGGTAATCCTCGTAGAAAGAGAAAAACTCTTCTTTCGTAATGCATTTTAAGTCCAATGCCCTCCGGGCCGCCACTATTTCGCTCACTTTATATCGCCGGGCGAGATATTGGAAAGGATCCTTCTTTTGACGTGCCTTCGGCCAACCCGCCTTCATCAGATGGGCAGGTGTCAAAAACTCGGCGGCTACCCTGTTGCAGAATTTTTCCACGTTATTCTCCACGGGCTGAGTTGCCCAAAGGTTACTCACCCCTTCCGCACCGATCCATAGATGAGCAAGTTCGTGTGCAAGTGTGAACATCTGAGCGGCTTTGCCGTCTTTGTTATTTACAAAAATCAGCGGTGCGTACTCGTCAACCAGCGTAAATCCGCGAAACTCATCCACATCAAAACCACGATGTGTGTTGGTGCCCACGTAACCGCTGAATACCACAATGATGCCGGCTTGCTCAATTTTACTCCTCAATCTGCGCAAAGCCTCTTCCCAATTTCGACTGCGAGCAGCCCAGTGATAATCAAGTTCCAATCTCCCTCGCATATCCGTGGCAACCTCTTCACAATAATCTTCTTCAGTGGCGGATGCGACAAAAGGCAAGGCGTTGTGACCTTCCTCAATCAGGAAATCCCGCATCCAGGCCTGACGCCGCTGCATGGCCTCCACCGTCTCAAGGAGATCAGGACTGGGTTTTTGGGGCGATTCGTCGTCTACAGTCCGCAGATCGGGTATAGGCAGTTTGTCTTCCGGTGGGTTGCTGAGGAAAAAATAGCCCAATGCAGTGCGGGTAGCTCGGGCAAGCTCCTCCAACTGCTTCATAGTCGGGTCAAGCTTACCTTTCTGCCAATCCTTTAGTTTGGTGAATTGGGATTTAGATTCCAGCTCTTCGGGCGAACGTCCCGAACGCTCAATTGCCCAATTGATTAGAGCTGGGTTAATCTGTACTCTGGCCATAATCTGATCTCTCCTATGCCAATGGCGCCAAAAGCGCTAATATTAGCTGTATGCAATATTAAATGCTCTTCCTCCGTTTCCGTCGGGCCGGGAGGGTTATTTCCATATCCAGTACAGCTTCGATTTTTGCCAGCGTTTTCAGAGTAAAATTCTGATGTTCCGAAAAAATGCGGGATATAAATGCTTCAGAGACTCCCATTCTCCGGGCCAGCTCCGATTGGCTAATGTCATGCTCTCTCATATGCCGCAGAAAATCCGCTGTGATAGCATCGTACAGGGCGATGGCCCTGTATTCCAGATCATTCTTGAATTCCCCGTGATATTCTTTCAGCAAGGAATCAATATTTTTCGTTAGCTTTTGATTGGACATTTATTGTTGGGATTTGCCGAGCTACCACTCAAAAATGTGGTGAAAAGCTTCTCGGGGAATATCTCGGGCATACCCCCATGCTTTTCTCTTTCTACATCATCAACCATCACCTACCTTAACCTAAAAGTTAATCTATTGCAAATCCATTGGAGCTACAGCTTATTTGCCAAATCATCAAGTATTTCCTTTCGGCGGTTTTTCTCAATTGCCGGATCAACTTTCTGCAGGTATTCTACTGCCGCCAGATCGTCGCCCCTTTTCCTGTTTTGGTGCGGTTCCAGGGCTTCAATAAGAATCGACTCAAGTGCGGGTATCAACTTCGCAGCCTCGTAGCTCTCAGAGAGTTCACCGAGTGAACCGTCGTCTGAAACCGGAAGCAAGCCAAGCCAGGAAAACCTGTCCCACCTGGCGGACATACGGTCAATAGTGTGCTCATAAAGCCTCTTTCCAATCGGCCTTGTCAATCCCTTGGGTAAAGTTCCTGAATATAGGAATCAATCATCTGTATTTCTTCCTCATTTAAGACCGTTGGCTCCTGATCAAGATACTTCACCAGCCGTTTTTCATTTAACACCCAAATCCCGGAATTGGAACGACTTTCTCCTTCTTTAACAAACCATCCGGGAAAAATAACCACGCCCCATACTTTGCATTTCTTCCCGGTTCTCTTGTGAATGAAACCCCAGATAAAACTCCGCAGAGCTTTTGCCTGATCCATTGGATTTCTGTCACGTTCCTGGCCGTCAACCCATATTCTTTCATCGTCATGGGCTATCTCCGCCCGCCCTCGCCAAGGTTTGCTCCATGTCTTGGTTTCAATCACATAAACACCTTTCGGCCCGACTAAAAGATGGTCTATATTGAATTCCCTTTCACCGATTTTAACGGGGATATCGTGAAAGACGCGAAAGTCCTTTCTGCGCAGTTCTTCCAGGCGGCGGGCAACAACCTTTTCACCTTCATAGCCCTGTCTGAGCGCGTTCACCTTTTTCCTGACATTGACATAAGCCCGGATGGTGATCACTACCAGGCAAAAAATGAAAAATGTCCAAATTGCCGGATGAACCGGAGACAAAACATTGAAATAATGAAGCCATTGCCAAATGACAAAAGCAATGCCGCACAAAGTAATCATCGCCAAGAACATAAATTTGTCATTAATCTGCCGACCCAGTTCCTCCCGTATGGATTCACCCGGGTTTCGCGGTATTTCTTTAAGAGGCGATCTTGTCTTCTTGTCTTTTGACATCCTGTCCACCAAAGCATTTGTAGGGAAAGTAATTATAACATGTTACGATATGGTAGCAAATCATATCAAAAATTGCAATAGCAGATTAATTAACATCTACCTGTTGGGTCCGGGAAAGGGTCCGTGGGGTCCGGGGGCGGCCCTCGATAAGCTATTGAAAAGAATAGACATAAAGTGTTTTCAACCTCTTCCCAAACCCCTTAAATGCGATTTTGGGCGGCGGAAATCGTAACCATTAAAAATGGATACAATGCCGCTATCTATTCCCCAACGGAGATGTTTAACGTCCTGATTGAACAACAATGTAACGGTAATCCTAAAGACATAAGGATTTTCCTATCTTCGCCGGACGCCTCGACGGTTAAATATCCCTTGCAGGGAACTTTTTTTGGTGTCATTCCCTTTCCCAGGGTAGAAGGCTCTTCAAGCCGTCAACCCTGGGCTGTAATTAAATATCCTCTTCGAGGAAAACGCCTTCTTATGGTATAGAGCCGCAACTAATTCTATACCACAAAACCCCTTTCAACTTCCTCTTGCGTGGAAACATATCCCGCCTCAGCCCCCTTGTGCATTTAGAAAATATTAACTCTCATGACCATATATTAAACGGGTCGGGAACGAAAATCAAACTTGTATCTCAAGAATTTTTGGCTTATAATAAGCTGTATAATCTCTCTCGGATCAAAAACTATGAATAAACAGGTCAAAACCAAAGCGGAAGCAAAAAGGCGCATCAAGTCGGCGGAAGCATACCTTGCGGAACTGGGAGTGAGCAGTATGGTCTGTTCGGCTCGTTTGTCCGGAACAGTCAGTCGGAAGTGAGCGACGTTGATATTTACGTGGAATTTGCTCCGGATGCACACACTTTCGACAATTTCATGGAGCCGTCATTTTTCCTGGAAGAACTGCTGGGCCGACGGGTCGAGCTGGTCACTCCCGAGTCCCTGAGCCCTCATATAGGCCCTCACATACTCAAGGAGGTGGAACGTGTCCCACTCGCCGCATAAGTAA
>PUNP01000303.1 GCA_003551785.1 Candidatus Brocadiaceae bacterium
ATCCGCACCCCCGTATAGGGGGTGATAACATATAATAGGAGGCAATCATGAGTGATAAAATGTTTCAATCCGCACCCCCGTATAGGGGGTGATATTACGCTCATGTAACCGGCGTGAAATTCCGGAGCGTTTCAATCCGCACCCCCGTATAGGGGGTGATGAGCGGTTCAATCAATACGCTGGCGCGCACGGTGTTTCAATCCGCACCCCCGTATAGGGGGTGATGGCGGCCAACCTAACTTGTTTTATAAGAAAGCCTAAATGCGGCAGTTGAGCGAAACCGCTCATTCGCACTTTATTTGAGGCGCCACAATGTTTATCTAATGTGTATGTCGTTATATCTAAACGACCTGGAACATATGCGAAAGTCCCGGGGATTTCCTGAGTGCTTGGGGTTCGCATTTTCATCCCAAAATGAAAAACGGCTTCGCCATAATGTTATACAATTATCGGCCCTTCCGGATCATACCCTTCACCAGCACCGATATGTTCCACCCGGCGTTTCCATTTCCTGCCGAGAAAATAAAAACGCAAACTGTCCTTTTCCTCTTCTATTTCTTCTATCAGGCTGTGCCTCAGCTTTTTCCACTGATCCGGCTCAACCAGACATTCAAAAACGGACTTCTGTACGCGCTGGCCACGATTTTCACATACCTTTGCCACACGTCTTAGCCGTTTCTGTCCCTCCTTTGTTTCCGTGCTTACGTCGTAGCTGACCAGCACCATCATGATTTCTGTCCCTGTTCTGTCAGTTATTGGTCCTACTATGCCGGAGATGTATCATTACGGCCGTATAAAAGGTGGATATCCGTCAATATCCCCCCGGATATATCGTGCCAGCAACAGCGCTTGGGCGTAGGGTAACATACCGTTTTCCATTTTTTCCCCTAAAAACGGATGTTGGCCTTCTTCCTGTTTGCGTCGCTGATAGGATGCCAGCACCCGTTTGCGAGGTTCCTCCTTTAAAACTACAGCGCCACTCTCCGAAGTATTGAAGTCCGATGGGGTAAGCTGTTTCCGATTAATAAGAGACAGAGTCATGCGATCGGCCAACAAGGGACGAAATTCTTCCATCAAATCCAGTGCCAGGCCCGGCCGTCCGGGCCGATCTTTATGGAGATATCCGACCGCCGGATCCAATCCCACGCTTTCAAGTGCCGAAATGCAATCGTGAAGCAATAGCGTGTAGAAAAACGACAGCAAAGAATTCACAGGATCCAGGGGCGGACGCCGGTTTCTGCCTGAAAAACGAAACCCCTCATCACCCGGAATCACAAGGTGGGGGAACGCGTTAAAATACGCTCTTGCAGAGTCCCCTTCATAGCCCCGTATCTTGGCGAGTTCGGAACATCGCCGAAGACCGCGCAGGGAAAGATCAAGTTTGCGAAGGGATCGATCTACCACTGTGGTGTCGATTGTTTCAGCGTGGTCACGCTTTGCACGCATCAGTACGCTGCGGCAGTTTGCTATCTTGGCCATTACGATAAACCTGGCAACTTTCGCAGATTTCTCTTCATTGTCCGCCCACCGGTACTGGCGGCGCCTGAGCAGTACGTTGCCGGAGACAGGTCCCTGCACCCGCCCGCAGAAACGACCGTATTTGCTCACGAATGATATTGTTACGTCCTCCTCACTGCACAGACGCATAAGTTCCGGACTGCACGATACGCGCCCGAAGCAGACGATTCCGTCGAGATTATGCACGGGGAACCGCAGTTTTTCTTCACCTTCTGAGCGCACCGCCACGGTATCGCCCTTTCGGGCGAGATATGTTCCCTCCGTGGTGACGAACAACGTGTTCAGCAGTCGTTTCACGGCGTCTCCAGTTGTTTTGTGATGTAATTTTTAACGCTTCGCCTGCGCGCGGCTTTCGGCAGGCATATATCTTTTAGCGAACAGTTTCTGCATCGTGCGCGATTGTTTGCAGGCGGCGGCGTCTCGGCCATTTCGCTGAGTTTATGCATACGTCCGGCAAGATTTTCCGTTTCTCCCCTCAAACTGGTGTCGAACCCAACCTCCGAACGTCTACGCTGCATTCCGTAGTACAGTGCGCCTTGGGGGATGGAAGCGTCGAGCATTTCTTCGAGGCACAGCGCCTGGGCGCAGAGCTGGACGGCGTCGCGATGGTCCGGTTTTGGTTGACCGCGCTTGTATTCCACCGGATAAGGCCTCCACATTCCTTTGGACTCCTGCAGCCTGACGGCGCCGGAGTTATCCTCTGTTTCGCTGAGGCGGTGGAACTCGACGACGTCGGTCCGCCCCACCAGTCCGAGCCGGAGGGATCTTATCCGGAGTCCGCGCGCGATACGCCGGTCGCCGCGCACTTCGGTCACGTCGGAGTCCGTACGCTCATGGAGGATCCGTCCGTCGGCGGTCAGCGAGCTTTCAGCCCACTGGCCCTCAAGATGAATGAGCGCCCACTGCCGCTCGCAATAAGCGAGGTGCTGGAGTCCGGAGAGCTGCAGCAGGTCGTCATCTTCATACATGATCCCGATCCTCAAAGTATTTCATGAAGAGTAATATTCTGATGAAGGTTTTCTTTTTCGACTGTGATTTCGTAATCGGAGAATTCCCGTGCCGGTCGGTTTTCATCCTTCAGCCGCACCTGAATTCTATCGAAAAGCGCGTGTGCGGGAGCATTACCGAGAGCACTTTCGTGTACAAAAACTTTCAGGCCCCTGCAGGCCATTAAACCGCGTGAGGCGCTTCTGTCGATATCCCACATTTGCTGTAGCGCATCCCAGAAAATGGCGAGATCTTCACCGCTGAATCCCGTATCTTTTGCAAGATTCGGGTTGAAGAATCCATGAGCGATATAGAGTCCGTAAGGAATTATGCTCTTACGTCCCATCTGCCCGCTGCTTGCTTCCTCACCCTCCTCATGGGGCATATCCTCCGGTGCCGTATCATCCCAGTTTGTCAGGGCGGTTCGGGTAATTGAAACGTCTATAGGGGTAACGGGATCGGCGGACCGTGCGAAGGTAAGCTGTAAGGGGCCGCGAACCTGCCCGCAATTCCAGAAAGCGTTCTTGCCGCTTTCACCCTTGGGTGCCTGACCAACTGTCATAACCGCACCGAAGGCCCTGATATCGTAATAGTTTTCACACATCCAGGTTCTGGCGTCTTTATTGACTTTTTTCCCGGGTTCGGCATTTATTGCTTTGTAGGCCTTCTTTTGTTCATCGGCCAGTATGCCTCTGTGCTTAACATAGATATCCATGCCTTGTTTCTTTTCTGCTGCGGCTTCGACATAGTTACGTACTTTCCGCTTCAGGCACACATCCGTTACCAATCCCTGCATGGTCTCGGGATCCACCCGCGGCAGGTTGCCTGCGTCCGGATCGCCATTGGGGTTGCTATCCGTGGCATCGAACAGCATCACGAAATCCATTCTCCTGCTTACGTCCGTCAATTCTACTGGATATGTCATGACAGTCACCTTTTAATTAAAACAGTTTTTTTATCGGCTTGAGTTATCGGTGCGTTCGGCGGCGGCTCGGCTGTCGGCGGCCTTTTGCTGGTAGTAGCCCAGCGAGAACGTGGCCTGATCCTGGAGCGAGAGGGTGCGGGGGAATTCGCTGATATGAGAGCAAATTTCCTGCATCTGTCTGTCAAGGGCGTAAAAGGCGCCTTTTTTTTCTTTTCTCAGTTTTGAGAGGTGATTCTGCGCTCCCCGCATCAGGTTGCCAAACACGGTTGCCGGCGCCGAGGAAGCGGTACCGAAGTAGCGATCCACTATGGTGGCTTTGGATCCGATCGCAGTTTTCTGAATACGTTCGAGAACGGCCAGAAGCCGCCCGCAAAGGTATGCGGGGTTTCCGTTTTCCCTGTCAAGTTCCGGCATCATTCTGTTTTCCTCCTTAATAAGACCATGTAAACGTTGTGATTCTAAAACGAGACGGATAAGGCCGGCACGTGGTCGCGTCATGCGATAATCGCTGTCTGCGCGTGCGCGTCGTACGGCCTGGTTCAGTATCCTGTTCGAGAGCGGTTGGCCTTCTATGGCGCATGCAAGCAGTTCATCCTCGGCTTGTACGGGAATACTGTCGAAACTGCGTGCGAGGCTCAACGCAAGCGTCCTAAGCGGAAAATATGAGTCGTCTCCGTCGGTGCCGACCATTTGTTGGCCTATGAAATAATTGAAAAGATTTTGACGTACGTTCTTCACAGTAGTTTCCAACCAATTTCTAACAACCAGTCTTGAAGTATAGGCAGATACGGACAGAAGGTAAAAGTCATTGGAATTAATATCTGGCACTCCCTTTGACCTGAAAGCGGACTTAAGCAACTCTCCAACATCTTGAGGTCTCGGATCACTTACCAAGGTCCATGGATTGAAATCTTCCCTTTGGCGGGTCCAGTAAACGTGGGTTGTGGAGGCGATACGTAAACTGTGCTGGTCGGACCCGAGTAAATAGCGTAAAGCACGTCCGTATATATGAGAGCACTTAAAGCACACAGGGCCTGTTTCAGAAGCATTTAATCCATAAGATTCAAATGCATTCTCGTTGGCTGTAATCAATTGAACGCGGTCAGGCCCCAGCTGCAGTTCAACAGGAGGGCGGTCAGCGATAGGGATTTCCTGTTTGCCACAAACCATACATTGACCGGACATATTGCTTTTTTCACTTGCGGAAGCATCCATTTTATTTATCCAAAAGTTCTGGATGTTTTCATTACGAATGGGCATAACCCCGTTTATCGAAAATCCTATTAAATCGTCAGAAGAGATATCAGATGGACATTCCTTTTTCGCTTTACCCACATTATGCCGGAGAAACTTAACTATAGCCTTCATTTCCGGTGCCTCGCATGAATTCGCACATTCTTCGGTCAGGCTTGTAAAGCTTTCATGGCGTGGGGCTGCTTTTTCATCACTCATTTTATCAAGCCCCAGGCCAAGAGTATACGCAGGAGTATCCACAAGCAGGTAGGGGGGCGGTGATGGTCCACAGCGTCTCAAATAAGGGACCGCAAATTCCTGATTACTTTTTTTCTCTGCTGTTTTTATAAACCCCTTGAACTCTCCCTCCGGTGAAAGTTCTATCAGCCAGGCAAATTTTCTTTTTTTGTGATGCCTTGGCTCAAGTTCGTCCTCAATTCGCTCGTGAAAATCCGCCAGCCTTTGCAGCAGCATATGGTTTAGCCCTCCACTTGTGAATAAAGTTCGGCGGGCACTTCCATTGTTCCGTTCTCAATTCTTGCGTTGAAAAATACCGGCGTTCCCCGGCCCGATCCGTCGTTTTCATATCGAATATCAAAAAGCATTCTGCCGAGGTCGGTGGTCAGATCTATGGGGCTGTCGTCTTCCGCCGGCTCACCGAAGTATGCAAAAAATTCGCGACAGCCCAGCGAGGGTCTGTGAAAACACTTTCCGCGTTTCACCCGGCGCGAAAACTGTGCCCGGTATTTTTGGGGATGTTCATCCCGGCCACTCCGGCGGAGCGAGAAGGACGCGTGAATGATATAGGCCACGTCCCGCAGAGCCAGCGTATTACGTTGTGTGCGGTCATCGTCGGCATAAAGCGGATTATCGGGGGCGGTCCGCACGGTTGCCCTGTTTTTCACTTCGTTACGCAGAATTGAAAAGCGTCGGATCGGACGCAGGATATCTATGCGCTGAACGCGCCAAGAGAATTCGGGTTTCCAGAAAATTGCTTCCAGTACTCCCCGGGCGGCCGAGGGTGTCATTACATCATATGATACCCTTTCCACTTTCATTTCCGGGCGGGTAAAGCAAGCCATCGGCCCCCAGACTTTTACTGCAAGACTATCGATTTTATCGTTCATTTGAGTGTCTCCATTTCAGCAGATTAATTTTTCGGGATTTATTTTATCTATAACGACACCGAGGCTCTCGTCATATTTACCGCACCATCCGAAAAGCCCCGGGCGTATTTCGGAACAAAGCCCCTCCTGAAGAACTTTTTTCAGTTGATGACTCCACAGATTGACGGAGTAGTTTTGAATTTCGGCAAAATCGTCCTTGCTGAGGTATGGCTTTTGGGCTATCCTGTCCTCGATATCACGCCCTTTTCCCCATGGCACAATAACCGGCCGGGTATCTGCACTGATAAGGTTGTAATCGGATGCAGTTTCGGAATAGTTCAAGTTTTCTCGCTTTTCCAGTATTTTCTTTTCATCGAGGGACCTGACATCGTAAAGCCGAGAAAAATATTCCCGGAACATATCGGGAGAATGCAGTTTATCCGGGGTTATATCTGAGAGCATAATTCGGCTAAGGTCGGCCGCCGTGCGGTAAGCGCCGGGAGGCATTCCTCCCTCTTCCGGGGTAAAGACTATGGCGCGTCCTTTGTTTATTGTATTTTCTCTGTTGCATCTTCCCGCCGCCTGAACGATGGAATCCAGAGGGCCGAATGCCCGGTACACGACGGGGAAGTCGATGTCCACGCCAGCTTCAACGACCTGCGTGCTGATCAGCCTGCACGGCAGACCGTCCTCCAAACGTTGCAGGATCTCGTCCAGAACAAGCCACCTGTGTTCCGGGCACATGCTGCTGGAGAGGTGGAAAACAGCGTCACCTTCCACAAGCCGGAAAAGCCGGGCTGCATCTTTTTTGGTGTTGACTATGGCGAGCGCCTGACGCTGCTCTGTTATTTCCTCCGCGATTTTTTCCCAGGTGCAGTCTGCCAATTCGGTGGGGAATTCATACTCAACCCGCTTGAATTTTTCATACAATTTATGGGCGTTAGGTGCCAGTTCGCGGACGGATTCCAACCCTTCAAATCCTTCTCTTTTTGAAAATGCCGGCTGTGTTGCCGTAGAGAAAACGAAGCTCACGTTATAATTTTTGACCAGTTCCCGCATAACATCGAGTGAGGGGGCGAGGAGACCGGGCGGGAGAGTCTGCACTTCATCCAAAATAACCACGCTGCGGGGAATATTGTGCAGTTTACGGCAGCTGCCGGGCCGGTTTGAATGAAGGCTGTTAAAAAATTGGACGGAAGTGGTAACTATGATAGGAGCGTCCCAGTTCTCGGATGCGAGTTTATTCCATTCGGATTCTCGTTCGCTTTCCAGGCTGCTATGATGTTCAACAACGGCATCATCACCGAATATGTCTTTGTAAACTTGTGCTGTCTGTTCGATAATGCTTGTATAAGGAATAACAACTATAATGCGATTCAGGCCATGATGCAGAGCATGTTTGAGGGCAAAGCCCATAGCGATCCGGGTTTTTCCGCCTCCGGTCGGGATACTCATACTGAAGAAACCGGGCTTTTTCCGGGCCGATTCTGTTACAGATTTGTAGACGTCTCTGCGGATACTGTTGAGTTTACCTGCCGAAGTTAGATTTGCCTGAGAACGCTGGAATTTGTCATGTAAATCGCTTATTTCATATTTTTTCTCTCTTAGCTCAGCCTTAGAAGGTTGCAAAAACATTTCCGTATCGAGGTAATCTGCATCTACCAGGGCGCTTAAAAGAATTCGGACAAAAAATTCGCACGTTCTTTTGTTTTCCGCTGTGGAATCGTTAGTAATAAATTCCGGGAGTTCGTCGGATAGTTTTTCTTTATTCTTAAATAACTGAATGGCTTCCTGAACCCGTTCGTCGGCTGAACCGTTTTCAAGAATAGACTTTACTTCTGACGGGCTTTTCAACCCACCGTGATGCCCGAGTATTGGAAGCACGGCTATTTGAGG
>PUNP01000355.1 GCA_003551785.1 Candidatus Brocadiaceae bacterium
AGACTGGTGGAAAACCTGGCATTTCAGGTTATCTGCAAGATAGCGGCCAATCAAAATTTTCTGCGCTGGATACATATCGAACGCGAGTTGGTTTCCCGACGTTTTGCCGACAAGCTCCAGGCCGCGATTGATGACCTGGAGCTGGGAGTTGAACTGGTCTATGCCGGCCTGCCGTCAGTTCACCCGCCGGCGGGCGTAAGCCAGGCTTTTGCCTCCGTCATCAACGCCTATGAGAAAAAGGAAACCAAGATTAATCAAGGCGAGCGTGACGCGATCATGATGGTGAAATCGGCGGAAGGTGAAGCTGCCGAGCTGCTCAACAGAGCGCAGGCTTATGCCTATGAACTCAAGCAGGTCTCGGAAGCCGAGCATCACCAATTTAATGTCAGATTGCAGTCTTTTCTCAAAGCTCCGGAAGTCTATCGCTTCCGGCAGTATTTTTCTGCTGCGGAGGATGTCTTCGCAGGGCATCAAATATACATCGTTCCTGTGACGGAAAAGGAAGTTAATATTATTGATATGAAAGGTAGACGTGGTACAGATATACTCGATATAGACCTGGAGGGCTCTACAAGATGAAGGAAAATAAAGTGACAGTTGTTATAGTAGGGATTGCTTTTTTGCTGATGTGTGCGTATGTATTTATGTTTCAAGTCCGGACAACCGAGATGGCCATACATTACCGTCCACCCGGTACCGTCCATCGCGTGATTAATGCAGTTGCGGAAGACGGTGAAGGTGCTCAGGATGCTTCCGGCCTGTATTTCCGCCTTCCCTATCCCATCGATCAAGTCAGAAGATTTGATAAAAGAATACGTGTTATTGACGGGCCTCTTGCTCAGACTCAACTGCAGGATGAATGGCAGGTCATCGTTTCGATCTCCGCCCCATGGCGGCTCGCTGACCCTGTTTTATTCGAGCAAAACCTGGGCGGCAATGTTGATGTCGCCAGCCAGCACCTGCGCGATATAATCTTCAGTGAGACGTCCAATGCCATTTCCGACCTGACGTTCAGGAACCTTGTCTCGACGAACGCCGATGATCTTAAATTCGAAGAAATGGAGAAAAAAATACGAGATGGAGCACGAGCATCAATTGAGGCACAGGGATACGGTATCGAACTGCTTGATTTTGGCATTCGGCGTATCGCTATACCTGAAACAACAACCGAGGAAGTTTTTGAGCGCATGAAGGCCGAACGCGAACGCGTCGCCGAAACATATCTTGCCGAAGGACGCTCACGGCAGCAGGAAATTATCGCCGAGGCCGAGCGCGAGGCTCAGAACATCCGGGCCGAAGCGATGGCCGAAGCAAAGCGTATCGAGAGCGAGGGCGAAGAGATCGAGGCCCAGTTCTACGAAGACTTTGCCAGAGCGCCGGAACTGGCTATTTATCTCAGAAGACTTGAATCCATAAGAAATATCGCAGAAAGGGCCAGGGAAGAAGGTTCGCCGATCAGCTTCGTGCTCGATACGAAAAGTGAACCGCTCTCGGTGCTTTATTCCGGCCCGGGCGGTGATTTTGGAGCAATTGATCCGATCCAGCGTGCGATCAGCGACGTATCCGAGAATGATAACGACAACGGTGAGGCCGATGTCATAGATGATGTTCCGGATACCGAAAACGGAAATGATACAGGAAATGAAGATACAATTTCAGAGTAATATACTGTTCTCCATATTTTAATTATAACAGAGGGAAATATCTGGAATGAATGATGAAAATAAAAGAGATGAAGAAGTAAATAGCGGGCAAACGCCAGTGCGGGCCGAAGCCGCCGGAGCGTCCCCGGGGCCTCAAAAAGAAGACGTCGCGCATAAAGCCCTGTCCGACGCGCTGAATGTCAGCTTCAGGTTCCTTAAAATCGGCATGGTCATCCTTATTGTGATCTATCTCATGCAGGGCTGGTTCTATGTTCCGCGCGACCGTGTCGCAATTAAACTGAGTTTAGGACGACCGGTCGAAGTGAATCTTCGGCGCGGGCGTGGCACCGGATTTGTAATGGATTCGGAAAGCGGATGGCATTTTGCCTGGCCGTGGCAGGAGATCGTCTGGCTTTCACTCGAACAGCAAACCCTTGATCTCGATACGGAATTTGCGCGCGGAGGGCGGATGCCGTCTGAGGAGCGGAGACAGGCGGAAAGGGGGAGCCTGAGTTTGCATGAAGATAATTACCTCCTCACCGGTGATGTCAATATTATTCACATGGGGCTGCGTGCACGGTATAGAATCCGAAGCGACCAGCAAGGCGCTTTCGATTACGCTTTCCGGTTCCGTTCGCATGACGAAGAACCGGAAGAGCATTTGAAGCATTTAGTGACCCCCGAAGAAATGCTGCAGCGAATTGTCATACGTGCGGCTACGGAAATAGTCAGCAATTGGGAAGTGCTTGAAGTGCGTCGTAAACGTCGCGTGCTGGAACTTGATACCGATGAGGGACCCGCTTATATGCGCCTTTCCTTGTATGAGGAAATCGAAAATCGCACACAGAAATACCTGCGTGCCTTTGAAGAGGTGAACGGATTCTCTATCGGGATTGATCTTGTTGCTATAGAGCCTGTCGGCGACCCGGAGGTTCCCACTGAGGTGCGTCCGCATTTCGATATGGCTCTGGATGCGGAAAGCCAGAAGGACACCTTAATTCAGGAAGCACGCCGTGAGGCTACCAGTATCGTTCAGGCTGCCACAGGTGATCGCGCTGAGATCATAGCCCGTGCCGAAGCGTATAAAACCCGCGTGGTCTCCAGCGCCGAAGCCGATGCTCAGATGCTCGAGAAGCTGATACCTATATACCACCATTCCCCGGAAAGAGCGGCCATACTCAGGGAGTGGCATTATGGCAGGATGGTCAATGAACTTTTAGGAATGGCTAAAGGCTCGTTCGTCTTGCACGGCGAGAGCGAAACGACCGGAAGGGAACTGTGGCTGGAACTCGCACCCCAGCGCACCCGACGAGAAGAAGACTGAAACAACAACCGTTTTTATAATAAAAATATTACGAGGCTACAATATGGAGAATACAGAACATCATGACTATGATTTAGATGTTGAGCATGGCAGAGGGCCAATGCATGACCACGAGCATGTGGGTTCCCTACAAACCCGCTTGGTTATAACTTTAATCGGTGGCCTGCTCATACTCAACAGTTTTATCGCGGATCATTTTCTCTTTGTGGGACAGGAGGAAATCGGCTCCATCAGCGCGCTGATAGGCGCTTTAATCGTCGGATTGCCTATTCTTATAGGCGGTTTCAAGGAGATGAGCCGCGGGCGTATGCATATGTCGACGTTAGTTGCTATTGCCGTGCTGGCCGCCTTTGTGCTCGCCGACTACAGGGTCGCCGGTATTGTGGCGTTCTTTATGCTCATCGCTACCCTCATCGAAGAACAGACAGCCGCCGGTGCCAGAGAATCCGTCGAAAAATTGATGCGCTTTCAGCCGAACAAGGCGGAACTGATAAGCGGAGAGGTTGTGGACGTGACCCAACTGCAAAAAGGAGACCGGATCAGGCTCCGCCCGGGTGACCGCGTTCCGGCCGATGGTAAAATTATCAGCGGCGAAACTGCTATTAATGAAGCCACGATTACCGGTGAGTCCCTGCCCGCCGATAAAAGTGTCGGCGATGAAGTTTTTGCCGGAACACATAACCTGACCGGTGCACTCGAAGTCGAAGTGGTAAGCACCGGTGAAGATACTACACTCGGCAAAGTGAAAAGGCTCATTCTGGAAGCTGAAGGAACTAAAACCAAGTTGATGCAGCTTATTGACCGGTATGCGCAGTGGTACACTCCCGTTATCCTCATGCTTGCAGCTATCGTCGGGGTGTTTACCAGGGACCCCGAACGAGTGATAACCGTCCTTGTTATTGCCTGTCCGTGTGCGTTCGTATTGGCTACTCCGACCGCTATGGTTGCAGGGCTGACAGCAGCGGCTCGGTTGGGGATATTAATCAAGAATGTCACCCACCTCGAATCAGCCGGAGATATCACGGCCATTGTTTTCGATAAGACAGGAACATTAACGACCGGCCAGCTTACCGTAACGAGCCTGAATCCTGTTGAAGAAACGGAAGGAACAGAGTTGCTGAGGGCCGCCGGAAGCCTCGAACAAAATTCCCGTCACCCCGTCGCTAAAGCGGTGACCGCTATAGCGAAGAAGGCCAAACTCAAACTGCTTGATACCGATGGGCTGGAGGAAGTCGCCGGCAAAGGCGTCAAGGGGAAAGTTGACGGCAGTGAAGTATTTGTCGGACGTGCTTCCTGGCTCAAAGAAGAAGGTGTTGATATGGCGCCTGCAGAGACCGATGAGCATCTGGAAGAAGTTTCCGGACTCAGCCTGCTGTATGTCGCTAAAGACGGCCGGTATCTGGGCTGGATAGGCTTGGAAGACCGGGCACGCGAGGAGGCCAAACATGCCACCGCGCAACTCAGGGAACTCGGCACGGAACGCCTCACGATGCTCACAGGTGACCGATGGAGTGTTGCTAAGAAGGTCGCTAAAGAACTGGGGTGCACTGACGTTCAGGCGGAATGCCTGCCGGAACAAAAGCTTCACTTAGTTGAGAACATGCAAAAAGAAGGACATACCGTGGCAGTCGTTGGCGACGGTGTTAATGACGCTCCGGCGCTGGCCGCCGGGAACCTCGGCATCGCTATGGGGGCCGCCGGCAGTGATGTCGCTATCGGAAGTGCTTCTATCGCGCTTTTGAACAACGACCTTGAGCGTTTGCCGATGCTGATAACATTGTCAAGGAAGCTGCGCAGCCTGATTACTCAGAACCTTTTGATCGGTGGTGCGTTCGTCGTCATCGGCTCGGGACTGGCCAGTTTCGGATATTTCGGCCCGATCGCCGCCGCTATCCTGCATAATATCAGCTCATTCATCGTCATTTTCAATAGTGCAAGGCTTGTGAGATTCGAAGAGGCCCGCACGGAAGCCGAAAAAGCAAAAGCCGAGGCCGAGACCGACACCCAAGCCCCGCAGCCGGCGCCGGTAGCGTAGGGCGGTGAAGGTTGTGCTGTGATTTCAGGCAAGTCATGATGACCACGGGGAAAAGCCCGTGGAGAAAAGACGGGAAGTGCTCGAAATCATATGCACTAATACTGAGGAGATAGCAAATTATTGAAGCAAATAAATCAATAAAAGTACGGTAAAGCCATGCAAAAAGTTATACAAACAATTGAATTGACAAAAATTTACAAAGACTTTTGGGGAAGAGGGCATGTTCGGGCTTTGGATGGATTGAACCTTGATGTAAATCAAGGGGAGGTCGTCGGGCTGTTAGGCCCCAACGGTTCGGGCAAAACCACTGCCGTTAAATTACTCCTCGGGTTGCTCTTTCCTACAAAAGGGGTTGTGCATGTTTTCGGCAAATCACCTCGTGATCTCGACGTCAAAGAAAAAATCGGATATATGCCTGAAGATTCACATCTGTATGATTATCTTAATGCGAAAGAAACGCTGGATTTTTTCGGACGGCTTTTCGGATTAGGACGTGAGGATCGGGCCAAAAGGGCTGATGCTCTTATTGATATGGTGGGTTTAAGCCGCGCAAGAAATCGGCCTGTCGGCGAATTCTCCAAGGGAATGGCACGCCGTATCGGATTGGCTCAGGCATTGATAAACGACCCCGACCTGCTGATCCTTGATGAGCCGACGACCGGACTCGACCCGATCGGTGCACGGGAAATGAAGGACCTTATCGCTACACTCAAAGAACGCGGCAAAACTGTATTCTTATGCAGCCACCTGCTGTCCGATGTCGAACAAATCTGTGACAGAATTGCTATCCTTTATGGAGGTAAGATGCGGGTGCACGGGACGGTCAACGAACTTTTGACTGAATCGAAAACTCTGCAGATGAAAATGCCTCCTATACCATCTGAAGGGCTCGAAGAACTGAAAGCTGTTATCAGAAAATTCAGTCACGATTACACCGATGTAGAAATTAGCCATGCGGAACGCCGTTTGGAGGATTTCTTCCTAAAAGTAGTGGAGGAGGCTAAAAAGGAACATTTGGTTACCGCCGGTGCGGAGAAGGGGACGGGAGCGGCGGAATTCCTCTCTAAAGCTGAGGAAGAACCTGAGTCTATTATCCGTAACCTGACTAAAGCCGGTAAAAAAGACAGTATTGACGCTGAGGAAGACAGTGAAAAGCGTGTCAGTGAACCAGAGCCGGTTGAAAAGGAAGATGTGGATTTGATCGAACGACTCGCTTCAAATAAATTAGACAGCGATGAAAATGAATACGAAAAGGATAAAGATAAAATCGATCAAGATTACGATGAAGGTCCCGAGGAACGCTTGGATATGCTCGAAGAACTTATTAGACGTGGACATCAACAGCAGGAGGAATCTGAAGAAAAGACAAATGATTCAGATGAAAAGGAATAATGATGCAGCTGGGAATAGGACACATTTTTCGACAAATTTTAGACTGCAATGATTAAAAAAATCAAATCAACAATAAAAATCCCATTCAAATACCTCGTTAAACGCAGCCCGGAGGTCTTTTTATTCATTTTCATAGCCTCCCTGATACCGTTTATTCTTATGGCTGCATCCGGGGTTTATAAGAACGTGAGAGGTTTATTTGTCGATTATGCTACATATTCTACAATACTGACCGATAATATATTGGGCGTGGCCGCCGGCTTTGTCTGCGTCCTCGGCAGTATTCTGGTGATGTTTTTATTTTTACGGCACTGGAGCCACCTTTGGGCCGTGGCACGTAAAATGGTTTGGGAAGCTCTTAATCGGAAGGTAGTGCTCATCTTATTACTGTTCTTTGTAATTTTGATGCCGTCTCTGCCCTTTATACTTGCTACCGAGGGGAGCCTGCGCAGCCAGGTGCAGATAGTCTTAACCTACAGTCTTGCGCTGGCAGAGATACTGTTGTCCGTGTTAGCCATATTCGTCTGCACAGCATCTGTTTGCAGTGAAATTAACCGTAAACAGGTTTTTATAACCGATACTAAACCGCTTGGTCGTTGGCAGTTTCTAACGGGTAAGCTGATAGGTGTCACAGTATTATGTGCATCCCTTCTTTTCCTTATGTCCGGCGCTGTTTACGGTTTGGTCCATTACGTAGCACGGGACCGTGCATTTGACGATTTGCCTACCTGGGAAGCCCGAGAGAAGGCTGTTGACCTGCAGCGGGTTAGGGAAGAAGTGCTGGTTGCACGTCATACTGTCACCCCGTCAAAACCTGACGTCAGTGAATATGTCAGCACCATGATCCAGAATAGAAGGGAAAGAGGAGAGATTACAACTTCTGCCCAAGAAGCTCAAGCAAGGGATGAATTGACAAATGAAGCCATCCGACGCCGTTTTACTGCTCCGGCGGGCGGACAGGCCTACTTTCGTTTTTCCGGCCTGGACCCGGGCTCTGAAAGCCCTGTGTATGTCAGAGCTAAACCCAATATGACTAATCCCGATGCTCAGGAAATAGATGATACCTGCCCTGGCATATGGGTTTTCCTGCAGCCGCGTACAGAAAGTGATGATACTGAAATGGTGATGGTCGGCGAGATGCAACAGCAGCTTACAGCCGGCGCTTTTCAGGAAATCGCTGTCAATCCACGAGTTATCGATCACAACGGGGTGGTTCATCTGGTTTTTCAAAATCTTAGACGCGATACCGGGATTAT
>PUNP01000463.1 GCA_003551785.1 Candidatus Brocadiaceae bacterium
CGGAAGGGCCGAGCAGGGCGGATTCACGGCTACGTTATGTAAAATCGACACTTAGCAATGAATCTTCATTCCACCGGCACAGGGCACGGTGGGGATGACACGGTGTTCACTGAGGATTTACGAATTCAGTGAATCCCATGGGCTCCTCGTCGTCAACCAGAACATCAGCATGATCAAGTGGACTTACTTCCCTCCTGCGAAATCACCGCCAGAGGATAGCAGAGTCTTCTGCCTCACACTGCATAGTCAACGAAAATCCGTTCCAGAACCAGTTACAGTTTTCGGTATTTCCCACCACTATACGCAGAGTATTAAGTCCCGCTTGCAACGAGGCGGGCACTTTGAAAATTCTGAACGGGTCGGGGCCGTCTCGACCTTCATCGGTAAACTTTAACGCACCGTTGACGTACAGCCGCACAGGATCGTCACACCCCAGCCGGAACGTAACCTCTTCGGGATTTGTCGACCAGAGCCGGGTTTCGGCGCAGGTGCAGATGTTGCCGGGGACACCGCCGCTGGAAGGCGGAACGGCCCAGGTGTATCGGCGGTGCACATGACACAAATCAACGAACCCCTGCTGCGCCCGCTTTTGCCAGGAACGTGTTGGCATACTGTCAATGTGCCCGGGCCACGGCCGCGCTTCGGATGGGAAAGGGTTTTCCGGTGAAAGGACATCTATAGATTCCAGATCAAAAGGGCCAGTCAGAGTATATAAAGCCCCGTGCCCAACTATGTTGCCGTTGCACTGCGTGTCGGTATCCGGACGCTGGTACCAGAAAGCAACCGCCTTGGCGGGCTGGCCGGCGAATGATCCCCAATTGAACACGAACGATTCATGGAACGGGATCGGCATTTCCAGGTGATGGCGATAGCGCGCGGAATGGGCGGGACACCCACAGTAGGGCGTACGGTTCCAGATACGCATATAGGCCATATGAAAATAATCCTCACCGCAGATACCGTGCAACTGCCCGGCGGTATCGGCTCCGGCATCAAACATCACGTTGTCACCGCCACCGTGATCATGGCCGGTATCGAAAATATGGACGCCGACGAAATGGCCTCTCCCGCGCGTATTACAGCATTCGAAATCGTCACGTCCGTTGGTCACACTGCTTCGGAATTGCGCGTGGAAATACGTGAATGTATCGGGGGAAGGCACCGATTTCTCATACCTGACACGCACGTTGAAATGATAGGCTTCGCTGAACGAACCATAGTCCATTCCGGTCAAAAGCTGTATGCCGGTACGGACACGGAAGGGCATGGGGAAGCGTATGACGGCCTTGGAACCAGTGCGCTCAACACATGCGTTTTTAAACGGACCAACCAGGTAGCGCAGCGGCGCGTCAACCTGAAAAGGGCCGTCGAGACGGTCTTCACCGTCACGTTTACCATCGAAGGCGATCCTCAGCAGGAGGCTGTCGAGGGCTTTGCCGCTTATAGCAATTTCCCGGATGATACCGCCGCCTTCGATCCAGAGGTTGGTCGGCGAAGCGCTACGGAGTTCGATGTCCTCGTCCAGAACCTCAATTTTTTCAACGAGCGGTTCGGCAGTGACGGGAGCGTCCTCGTAAAAGAGCGTCGGTTTACCATTGGCGTCTGAAGCCTGGCGCGGTAAGGGCGTTTTGTCCTCCCCCCCCAGCGCATAGTCGATTTGCCAATAGGGCCCGTCTCCGGTTTCACCAAGCGCTTCGGCATCAATACGCAAAGATTTACAGAACGGAATCGGCAAATACAGGTTGGCGCTCCTGTGATCATAGAACCCGCCCAGCGGAATATCCGGACGGACGATATGTTCGGCGGCCTGGGCCAATTCATGAGCCGGGCCGGAAACTACCGGCTGCTCGAGCCCGTCAACGTATATATGAATAGCCATTTCGGTTCCCACCTTATGCGTGGTCCATATCCGTTTCAACACCCCCGGTCCGTTAAGCTGAAGCAGGGTCTCGCGCCCAGTCTTGGGAGAACCGAATCGGGTGTATTTACCGGTACGGTATTCGCGAGGCAGGTAAAGTTCCGGCAGGTAAAAACGTTGAGCATATTGCATTGATTTCATAGTTCTAAAAAAGCTATTAAAATTTTAGGCTCTCCGTCATCTTTGCGGATGTTGAGATTGCGCAAAAGAATCGTAATCACCTATAGTAAAGAGAGATAGCAGTTGCTGGTTGTCAGTTGGTGGTAAAAAGACAATTACAGTTATAGTTACGTTTTTATTTGCAATCGAGCAGTTTTTCATCTTTTTTTGTCTGTTGATTCTGTAATCCTCGCTCATATTAGAAGAGAATCCCATGCTGAGGCAATTTCTCGGAGGTCATTCTCGGGAATCCGACGGGTGGTCGGTTCCTTATCCCAGTTGAGCAGAAAGCGGTCGGCGTAGAAGATGCACGGGACGCCGAGCACTTTGCTGTTGATCGTGTATTTTTTCCATTGCGGGTAATCTCTGCTGACCCAATTATCGGTATCGATAGGCTTAGCCGGTAGAGCGGCCCGTGCGAGGTCGGATCGGATTTTCATCGTTTCAATAACATCACCCGTTACGTATCCTGTATCGTGGAGTCGCACCATATCGAAGCTGTCATGGAACAGCGGGTGGACGGTGGAGGATGTCACCAGGGCATCTGGTTTGGCCTTTTTGGCGGCATCGTAAATAGTTTTTTGATAAGAATAGAGCAGTTCCACGCCCCAGCCGTCCCCATGCATACGGATAGGGCCAATTGAGGGGTCAAAAAAGGCGCTTTTGCCGAACCGTGCCCCGCCGCGGGGACGTCGGCAGGAGGGGGAGTAAGCGAGTTGATCGATTTTGAATCCATCGGCGTCTAATCCGTCAGGGGATATCAGCTTCCCGACCTGCGTGCGCACGTAGTCCAGGTAATCCGGATTGGTGGGGTCAGCGGTCAACTTTTGGTCGCCGGCAAAGACACACCACTCGTCCGGCAGTCCGTCCCAGAGCCATGCAGCGATCCAGAGCAGCACTCTTCGCCCGCGTTCATGTTCTTTTGCAATGAAGTCTTTCAGATCGGGCCAGCTTATATCATCCACCTCCCAGGAACCGGCCGGCGACCAGCCATGGTCGATAATGGTTGTTCCGAACGGGACTTCGGCTTTGTCCAGGCGTGCCAACCATTTTTCGTAGAGTCCCTGGATGCAATAGGCCAGGGCCCTTTGCTCGGGGCCCGGCCCTTCGAGCCACATACTCGTGCTGACCTGGTCGCCCCATCCGCAGTATATCGGACGGAGCCACCAGGACGGGATATCATCGCGGGGTATACCTGCTTCGGAGTACCGTGCCGCCAGTCCGCGCGCCAGCAGTTCATGCTGAGTCTCCCCGGCTTCTTTTTCGACAACATCGACCCATATATGATTTTGTGCTTCCGCGGGGCAAGTGCGGCCCTCCAGGTCAATGCTGATATCAAGCCCTCCCTGATGCCCGTGAAAATCGATTTGGTTCCACCTGTGCCATCCCGCATCAGCGGCGACACTGACAAGGGCTGTCTTTTCATTAGCCCCATGCAGGCAGACGGCAAAGGGCGGCGGAGAGAATTTGGCACCGCACTCCTGATTGGCTACAATGCCGATCCGCAGGTCTTTAGGCAGTTTGTAGGGCGCAGTCCGATTTTCACACGACGGGCTCGGATTCCACATGCGGTCGGGAGCAAGCCCCAGGTCTTTCGGGGTGAGTGTTCTTGTAAGCGTCTCACCTTCCGCCTTCAAAAAAATAGGTGCTGCAAGCATGTCATAACTCTTATTGAGGGTTTTGTGCAAGTATTCAGTGAACCACGTTGTCCACTGTTACTATGATAATCGATGTAAATCTTCCGGACAGATATTCATTTAACCAAATGTAGTCTCTCCCCCGTCAAATGATAAGTATTCACTGAACCACGTCAAAGCATCCCCATCGTGCTCAGTGGGGCGGTGCAATAATGATTCAGGGCTGCATATCGATTTTCCACACCATACCCGAGTCACCACCTGAATCAGAAAGACTTGTTTTGGGTGCGCGGTCTGGAACGTTCCCCGTTGCTTTTCATGGCAATTATAATTGATTTATTTTAACAAAACGACATCCACACTCCGGGGCAGGTGCATTTTGATAATTATGTCATCCCCTTCACGCTCCCATTGGAGTTCTCCCTGAAAACTGGAGGAGACCTGAGTTACCTGACGGGGATGCCGCAGGGTAATAACTGTTTCCGGCATATTATCGTCATTTTCATATCTGTGGTAACCAAAGTTATTGAGTGTTATAGCCAGCCCAGATTCATGTTCAAAAAGGGTCATTTCCACCTGCGGATAATCTATGCTTACCTTGGGTGTCCCCAGGTGTTCCAGCAATGGTGTGGTCAGGATTGGACTCCTTTCAAAACGATAGTTTCCCAGGCCGGCAGGGCCACCGGCATCCCCCTTGAAGAGGATGCCGGGCTGGAAGCCGTAGAGCAGGGTGCGTCCCTGGCCGATGCGGTTGCTAACAGCAGCGCAACTGCCATCAGCATAGGTACCTACGGAAGTTCCCTCCTGTGGAGTGAGTATAACCCTGGAGCCGATAAGCGGCACCTCCATGGCTGGTGTTAGTTCGCTTTCCTGCAGCGAAAGGTTAGTTATTGGATCATGGCCTGCCAGTCGGCCGGGATGCCACCCGCCTCGGGAGGAGTCCATGTATATCTGTTGTGCTCCGAACAAATCCGAAAAAGCGTTGGTCGGTTCGTTATATTCGTCCAACATACCGGCACCGGCCGTACCGATCAAGAGACCGCCCTGCTTCACCCATTCCCGCAAATGCGCGGCGGCATCGGTTGGCAGGTTGAATCCATTAAGCAGTACCACCTGATAACGAGCCAGTTCCTCCGCAACCAGGTCTTCCACCAGAATAATGTCGGGATTAAACTGATTATAGCTCAGGGCGGCAAAAACCAGGGCCCGGTCACACTGCATACCGTAAGGCCCGGCATTCCATATCTCGTGCGTACGGTTATATAGCAGGGCGACCTTGCGGGGCTGCCGTTCCCCTTCCGCAATAATGGTATCAGCGGGTCCCAGGGCATAAGTGCCTCGGGCAACAGCGCTGTAAACATGGGGTATATCGCTCCAGTAATTCACCTGATCGCCCCCGCTGTATACCGGCCCAAAATCATAAAGGTGAATCAGGTCTATTCCTCGTGAAACCAGGGAGATAATCTTATGATCCGCCCCCCCCATTCGGGCGACTGCATAGAATCCGGTGGACAACTCATGCCGGCGTGCCGCACATTCCACCCAGGCTCCGTAATAGCTGACAATATCCAGCCCCAGGTAACCCCAGCGACCGTGATTGGCCCAACATGAGCCCCATGCCATGGAGGCGCCGTACTGACGTGGCAGTTGGAACCAGTCAGAATTGTTCATGTGCTGGGACCCCTCAATTATTGGGCTGGCCGGAGAAAAATTGGCATAAGTTACCGCGTTGGGATAATACTTGTCGATTGCTTTAGTATAATGGCGATAAACATCAGCAGACAGTACATATTTATATAGCTGGCTATAATAATATAGTCGGCGGTTAAAGCGGGTCATGACTTCGGGTTTATGTTCAAGGTAATCCAGGTATTCGAGGTTCTCAACCCCGAAATACGCAGGGGTTTCTCCTTTCGAATGCAAAACTTCCCCCATCCATGTATGGAAGTGCGCCCGGATATCACTGGAATAATTAATTTTTCCGGCCCGTGAATTCACGGGCCCAATTTCATCACCTATCTTCCCGTATGGAGGTCTTCGCCATAATAAGGATCCCTTTCCATGGAGTTTTGACTTCCTCTTTTAATAGCCCTATCCACCGTATAGGGAATAACAGGGTCCGCTGGGTCATGGGTTTGTACCATATAAGCCCAGACTGACGGTGCCGACCGCAAAGAGCGCCTCATCCCGTATTTTTGCAGTAAGTCACGATCAGAAATACCGGTTTCGGTAATGCCCAACAAAGACAGCAATCTGACCGTAGATTCCTGTTGCGGAGCCACCGGATTCGCACGGGTCAAAATACTCAATTTTTTTGGTCTCGGATGGTCTTCCGGCAACCCGAGGGCATCCACTGCTTCTTCAGCGGTACGGATAAAATCCAAATGAATTTCTTCGACACTGCGCAGATTAGCGAGGAAATCCTCCCTGAGCATGCCTTTGACTACTGGAGAATCTTCTTCCGGAACCGGATAATCGATCCGTCCCCGGCGGGCCGGCAGGGCCAGTACAGCTCTGCTGTTATAAATCTGGGCATTTTTGCTTTTTAGCACTGCATGCTCATCGGGATACCATGCCAACTGCACATCAACCCTGCCCGCATCAATACCACTGAGTCCCAAATTCAAAGTGAACCAGGGGCCTGCTCCAGTGCTGCAGAAGGTGGCATTCACCCAGCTTGACCATTCCCCCTGCCTGATCCTGCCAGAACCATCCTTGGAAGTTACCGGTGGTCCGCTCTCATCATGATCAATCGCATTCAGTGAAGAGCGCCAGTAAAACTGACCGCTAAAGCCGCGGGGCCGCCATCGCCAGTTAAAACCTACAGCTAAACTGCTTATTCCGTATTCGGGATCACCCTCAGCCCCCTCACGTACTCGGAAGCGGTAAAAAATTTTGTCCAGGTTATTTTTCTCGTCCACCCGACTGCGGTTGGGCACGAAACTGAGCGAGCGGGAAAGAAAAACCGTGCTGATACGCGCCGTGCTCAAGTGCGAACTGAAAGACAGTGTTGTCTCCCCCTTTTTCAGTTCTATATCATGATATTCCCATATCCAGATCGGACTACCCGACATGGTTTCCATTCTATCCGGCTCTTCCAGTCGAAAATTCTGTTCTTCTTGCTGCTGTTCCAGTTCTTCTCGGCTGATCGGATCGGCTCCGAAAAGGTATTCCCCGCTGTTGGCCCCAGCCAGTTCCATTTTCACGGTAGAACGTTCGTTAGCCCTCACAAACCGCCTTAACCATACCCGATATACCCCGTCGGCCGGCACTTTAACGGTAGCCTTTAGCGGCACTTCGTTCCCCTCAGAAGCAAGCCATTGGTTGCTTTGGTTCCACTTCCAACCCACATCTTGGTCTTCGGATACATCAAGCCAATAACGCAGTTCAATACGGCAACTGTCACCCAGCAGGTGGTAATCTCTCTCCAACCCTTTTATTTCCTCCAGAAAAGCATCCTCTATCCCGAAATCGTCTTGCTCCCAACAATAGAGTGCCCCGCCTGAAATTAGACAACAAACCAGAAATAGCCCCGACATTTTCAATAGTTTAAAGGCAAACAAGGTTAAATCTCCTTTTTTTTGCACCATCAGTTTCTGTTTTATGAATCACACATTTATCCCCGCCATCGAATAACGTAAATATCCAATCTCCATTCAACCCACCCCAGGGTGCTCAGTGCCGACCGGGGTAAGTTGACGAAGTTCACTGCGGGCTTACCACTCACCATCAATACGTAAGTATTCACTGAACCACGTCAAAACATCCCCACCGTGCCCTGTGCCGGTGGAATGAAGATTATCAGCTACAAGCCGCTATTAGGGCCACAATCCGCCGTGAATCCGCCCTGCTCGGCCCTTCCGGCGCTTGCAAGGTC
>PUNP01000771.1 GCA_003551785.1 Candidatus Brocadiaceae bacterium
ATCAGTCCCAATGATGTTTGATTCTGGTATGAACAGGTGCAGGTGCGCGTATAATCCGGAGCATTGAGCACACCGTCGGCTGCGACCAGGTTGTTGGTGCATCCGGCCCTGAACCCACCCAATGTTGCTGTTCCGCTGTCATCGGTGAGGTCGGTGTATCCGGCTGATCCGGTTCGGAAAAGCAGCATGTGGGCGCTGGTATTGAACGTATTGCAGCCGTAGGTTCGGGAATAACGCCATGAGCGCTCTTCGCCGGTTAAAAAATGACGATGAGTGTGCATTTGCCCCGTTTCAATGCATTTAGCCCAACCATAAACCGGGTGCCCCGGAATGATCATATCGGCAACCAGCGCCAGATGTGCCGTGTCCGTTTCGCGTTGCCACACGATCTCGCCGCTGCGTCCGCAATGGGCATATATCCTCTGCCAGTGATCCTCTTTGGGGATGGTACGCTTGCCCGCCCCCCTGCCACTTTGAAACAGAATTTCATGCTGCTCTGAGTAACTCAGCCATGTTCCAAAAAAACCAACTCCGGTTACTTGCCATAGTTCTTCGCCGGAATGCAGGTCAAAGGCCAACAATTTTTGGTCTTTGTCGGGGGCCTGACCGCGCCGCTCCAGTTTTTCGAGTTCCATTTCTGCAATATTATCGATGACATATACACGTTCAGAACAAGAGACAATGGCATTGTGGCGAAAGCCGATGCCGGCTTCCGCAGACCAGAGTTTTTCCCCGCTATGGCGGTCGAAAGCTATCAATAGACGGCTCGATACAGCGTTAAAATTTATACCGCCGAGAGGTTCATCATCGTGAATCAGCGGTTCGCCGGTAGCCAGAAGAACATCGCCCGAAACACTGATGTGTCCCCAGTCCTCTTCGCGTTCGACGTATTTCTCACTCACGGGAAAAGAGAGCGCCGTCGCTCCGGTATCGGGATCGAGACGTTTAATTTGCCCCTGATACCGCACGTAAACGCCATCCGGCAGCGTAACGAAAGGGCTGCCGATGAAATTAGCACCGGGAAGGTTGGTCATATACACTTCCTCACCTTCGCTCCATTTCTCTTCCAACTCAAGATTGGTGAATGGATGGCCGATGCCGGGAAATTCACGGACCCAGATGGAGCGTCCGGTATAAACGCATCGCGCACTCAGGGTTTCCACTCCAGGCAGGATCATACGCCCCCCCGCGATCTGTGGTACCGGGCCCTGTGAATGACGCGGGACTATATTGTCATGCCCGGGTCCACCGAACCACAGTGGCGCAAACGGCGGGCGCACCTTTTTATCTCTGGAAAACGTGGTATTTGCGCTGCTGCCATACTGGTGAGTCCATTGGTCGGTATCCGTAAGCGGCCCGTCCCTTCGGGCTAACAGAAAATTATCCTGTATTTCCACCGAAACCTGATCGACATTTGCCGTCTGTGCAGCATGATGAAAAGTGTCCTGATTCTCCTGGGATATCCCCAGAAACGCCAATCCACCATAGGGTCTAAGCCGGTCAAGTATCTTCCCGAGTTCATTTGAATCGGCATTTATTCCTGCGTCCTCCAGGTTTTCGGCGATCACCATGCTGAACAGGTAGGGTTTGACGGTGAATTCGGCGGGGTCGGCCTGGATAACTGCGGCGCGGCATCCGTACAGGCCCGCCCCGGCGAGCTCTTCACGCAAGCGTCGCACGCTTTCGGTGTCACTCTCCACCACCACCGCGTGCAGTTCGGTAGAAGTGAGAATACCCCGCAGAAGGTCGCCGGAACCGGCACCCAAAAACAGCGCATAGCCCTCCGTCTCACTGAGCTCGTCCGTCAGTTCCGACGTCCACCGGTTCCATTCTTCGGCAGGGGAGGCGAGATTTGAAGGTTGGTCATTGTAGCGCTGTGGCGGCACCTGATGTTCACCAAAACAATAGAGCGCGCCCGTTTCGGTAGTCACAAACAAGAACCCACCGGCAGTCAGAGCATCGAAAACGGGGCCGCACAATTGATCTTCAACGTCATTGACGCGTTCCCAAAGTACATCAACATAATCATTTTGGAGTGTTCCCGTTCCTTCTTCAGCGCCGGTTTCAATACAGTAGCGCAGGCCATGATTGTAGAAATAGTCCCCCTGAATTCGAACACGATATCCCCCTTCGCGTTTGGGCCCGCGCACACGGCTTCTCAGCATCGTCCCGTCGCTGCGGTCAAATAATGCCGGGAATGACCTTCCTCCTGATACCACAAGGCGGTCGCCTTGAGCCGCCAGGTAACCCTGCGGCGCCACTCCGGCAAAGGAATATGCTCCACCATGCGGCTGGGCCTGCCATTCGGTTGAATGACCGGTGTTAGCCCACCGGATACCGCCTGTTTCGGCATTGAGTGCATAAACGAACGTGCCGACGAACGGCCATACACCTGATGCGAAATAGACCGTACCATCCTTAACTACGGGCCCGCCGCGTGCCGCCCACATGCTGATGATGCGTTCATTACCCAGCACACGATTGGCGGCCGGTGCGCCGTTAAACTTCCATAGCAAATCTCCGTCCGAGGCATCTACGCAGTAGAGGTGCCCGTCATCTGAAACAAAAAATATCTTCCCATCCCACCCTGCGGGCGCCAGCCGCACCGGTCCATCGGCAAAAAAACGCCAATTCTTCGCACCACTTTCCGCATCGTAAGACGTAACGCTGTCGGTTCTCATCGAGGCAACGAACACCGAACCGTCCATGACAATCGGGGAATAAGAAAGATCAAACTCCAGCTTATCCGCATCGTCCCATTGTTTCGCCCATGCGCGACGCGGAGATGGGAGCTCACGCACCCATTGTAAGTGGAGGGTCTCAGAGAGCTCCGCAGCTGCGGGTGAGGCACCGCTTCGTGCAGCATCAAAACCCCACATAGGCCAATCCTCCGCCCCTCCGGCCGGTCGACTGCACAGCATGAGAATAACAGCCAGGAAAATAAAGGATGTTGGAATGAAATGTAAAAAATCGGTACATCGCCTTAATTCAGAATTCAACCTTTCAACTGCTTTTCCCTTTTCGCCTTCACGAGTGAACAATATATCATCATAAACCATAAGTATCCCCGAACTGTAAATGTAAATATCGCGGGTGTTTGCCGGCATGTGTCTTCCCATGCCATAGACGTAAATCTTCAATAAACCTTTTGGGCACTTTATCTATGATATAGGATTTTGATTTATCAATCAAACATTTTATTGTTGCTTTGCAACACGCAGCTGAGGAACCGCTATTTACCGTCTGCATCAATTACCTCGCGCGGCAGCATCAGTTCTTTCCCGCTAAGCGCCAGATAGGGTGGAACCGTTATCAGCATCTGACGTCCGTAGGCGTTCAGAATCTCCCACAAACGCCCGTCCTGTCCCTCCTTTATTTGAGTCGATTCATTCCATTTGACGTTTCACACAGAATTTCCACCCCGCTCAACACCGGCGGTTTCGCACCACCGGAGGACTCAAGCTGGAGTGTAATCTGCTCATCAGCTTTGATTCCCGTGACTTCCCGGACAAGTGCGGTGCCGTCAGGTCCCGCTTCCAGCGCGATATCAAGGTCTTTGATGACTCGTTCTCCCTGAACAAAGACATCAAACACACGCTCCCCCTGCCCCGAACCTTCCGGCTCGGCGAAATAGAACCGCACCGTATACATGCCCTCATTATTATTTTGTTCATCCCCGGGCAGGTATATATTCAGGAGTGCTTCACCATCCAGACCGGATGCATGAACCCATGGATACTTTTCCCCGCTCAAACGCAGACTGTTCCGCCGGAACCAATTAACCGCTCCTTCCACCTCAACCTTCAAAACCGGGGCGGGAACAGTTTCCGGATAATTGACCCAGTAGGTTCCCTTTTCATCACGCCGCACACCGGGTGCGCCGAAATTGATACCTGTTTGCCTGATCCGGCCCATGCGTTCCATTCGCCTTTCACTGTCCCGGTGGATCAGGGTTTCTGCATCGGCCCTGTGCCAACTCTCTAACTCGGGCATGGAAACCATCGCCAGGGAAGTCTGGTTATGAAAAGTGCAGTTGCAGGTTCCCGTCATATCCGGAGCGCTCAGCACACCGTCGGCAGCGGTCAGGTTCTGTGTGCAGCCGGATCGGAAACCGCCCAGATGACTCGTCCCGTCCTTGCGGGTCAAATCATAATAAGCCGCGGTCGCGGAACGGAAAAAAAGCAGGTTTTCTCCGGCGGTGGCCGGGCCGCATCCGTAGTTGCGATGATACTGCCAGGTTGTATCCCGGCCGGTCAATGGGTGTGCAACAGTGCGTTCACGACCGGTCAGAAGGTCAAAGGAAGGCCGTCCCGCGCTGGCGGCCCCGGAACGCTGGTTGATAAGGGTTTCTCCATGGATAATCAGGGGGCCTCTGTGGCGATGATCTCGGTCCCATCTGAGGGTGCCGTCCCTGCCGTCGTAAACTGCCACCCTCCTCCCATCAAGACGGCCGCCGCCGGCCTGGAGGAGCACGCCATGCTCTGTGGAATAACTCAACCATGAACCAAATACGTTCTCCTGTCCCTTTAGTTCCCATTGCAGTTCGCCGTTGTTCAGACCCAGAGCCATCAGTTTCGGAGTATCAGTTCGCTCCTCACCGCGTCTCTCCATCTGATCCAGAGCCTGTCTGTAGGGAGCGTCGATAAGGAAAACCATGTTGTCGGCAACAGCTACCGCCTCAAAAAAAAGTCCGTTTTGGGATTCATAATGCCAGATGACCTCACCGGTGTGTCTATCAAGGACAAAAAGTGATTCTTCCGGAGGGAACCGTCCGCTGCGGCTGTCCGTATGCAAAACGGCCTGTTCGGGATCACCGAACGAAGTGGCAATGAGATAATCACCGCTTGCCCGCAAATATCCCCATGCCGGACCTTCCGTTTCGCCCTCATTTGGTGGTAGAGAGAAGGAATCGATGATTTCTCCCGACGCCGGATTCAGCCGATGGCAGTGCCGGTCGTAGGCGACGTATACGGCATCCTGCAGGGAGACATGGCCGACCGGGAGTGCTCTGGCACCGGGATAATGCATTTTGCCACGCTGGAGGTTATCTGTAGAGGGTCGTTTCGGCAGCGGTCCGTTAAGCAGGAGGTAATCGTTACCATGCTGCGGTCCAAGTCCGGGCAGCTGCTTCTCCCATAAAAGCTTTCCCGTATAGACATCAAAAGCCCTTATCGATTCCCGGCGGAGAAGGAATTGGCGGCCGCCGGCCACCTGCGGGGGCAGGGACAGCTTTGGATTGACCGGCCCACCGTACCATAAAATACCAAGAGGGGAACGAACAGCGCTATCGCCGGAAACAAGGGTATTAGCAGCATCTCCAAAAGAATGCGTCCACTGATCAGATCCGGATGGCGGCCCTTCTCTGGTAATAATAGTCCTGCCGGCTGCCTGCTCGATGCTGTAGTTCTCTTTGGCGTTAATCTCCCGGTATTCTTGCCATTCTGAATGCGCATCATCTGTGAGATTCAGGATTGCCCGCCCCCCATAAGGACGCAGAACAGTGGGCAGAGCGTCCACTAAACTTACATTTTTCTCCGGCTCAACGTTCTCGGAAATAACCAAAGACGCCAGATATGGGGGCATTTGCAAGGAAGAAACTGTGCCGGTAAGGGCATGCAGCCGCTCGCCGTATAGCCCGTATTGGTTAGCGCGGCGTCTGAATCGGTTAATTTTTTCTTCATCAGGTTCCAGCACGATAACGTTAAAATCACTTTGGCAGGCAAGTGCAAGCGCTGTATTACCGGTTTCGATGCCCAGGACAAGTGCATAACCATGCTGCAGGGCGGTTTGCTGCAGAATATCTGCCACCCTTTCCTGGCTTTTCTCCGGTATTGAGGGCCGGATTTGCTCTTTTATATAATTAACAGGCTCAGCTTTTTTGTCGCCGAAACAGTAAATATGTCCTTCCCGGGTGGAAACATACAGTCGACCGCCGGCTGCCGCCATCGCTTTGGGCCGTCCCTCTATTCTTTGCTGCCATGCAAAGGTCGGCTTCCCGCCATCATCAGAAAGCTCTATGGACAGGATTCGGCCGGGACGTCCGAGATACAACCGATTATCCGCTTTGAGGAATAAATCGTAACGCTTGCCCATGTTAAACGACCAGAGTGTACTAAGAGGCTTATAGACATCTATGGGGTCGCCTCGCCTGTCTTTAGCTTTGGTAAACCGCGGCCCCTCGGAAATATCAAAAGCGTTCAGAACGTTCCTGTCCGGCGAGTAAAGCACACCACCGTCGGGTATATCGCCCTGCCAGTTGCCATGACGTCCATGGTTCATTACGCTTTCCCCTTCAATGATGTCGAAGGTATAGCCACTGTTGTACCAAAAATACTCACACGCCGCGACTTCAAAGCCGCCGACCCCTTTGCCGCTCCTTATGCTTTCCATATCGAAATACAGGAACTCGCCGGTATGGCGATTAAAAGCCGCCGGCAAAGTTCGCCCATTAGGAACCAAAAGTTTGTCCCCGGATACAACCAGGTATCCCTGCGGTGCAGCCCCGGCCATAACTCTTCCGCCGTGTGGCTGGACAGTAGGTATCTGTCCAGCACTATCGTTAATCCATACAATCTCCCCGGTTTCAGCTTCAAGAGCATATATCGAAACGCCCATGAAAGGCCAGATACCGGCTGCAAAATAAATTGTTTCATCAGCTATAACCGGTGCCCCTCTTACGGGCCACAGCGAGCTCAGGCGTTTGTTTCCCAAAGCCATATGCTTACCAGGCGCTCCCCTGAATTTCCACTGCAGCTTCCCATCATATGCATCTACACAATAAAGACGGCCATCGTCGGAGCCGAAATAAACACGCCCGTCCCAAACTACCGGAGCGAACCGGACCGGGGCCTCTGCATAATGGCGCCAGAGCACCTCGCCGTCGTCGGCGTTAAGGGCGGTAACAGAATCATTCACTGTTGATGCGAAATAAAGTATACCATCGGCCACCACGGGCTGATAGGCCACGTCGAACTGAAGACCGGGGTTCAAGCCGATGTCCTCCTCCCACGCTTTTTGCTGTCGTGGAAGGTGATGTATCCACTGGAGGTGCATTTTTTCAGGCAGGGTATGGGCAGTGGCCGCAGAACGGGCCGCGTCATAACGCCACGCCGGCCAGTCTTCTCCCACGGCTAACGCCGCTGCGAAAATCGAAAGGACAAAAATGGCCCTCAGAAAATAACTTTTACTGTTTGAGTATTTTTCCATTGTTCTGATTGGTAAATTTATTTTCATAAGCGAAAAGCAGAAGTTGGTTTTTTGTAATATCTGAACCACTAGCCCGAATATTTCACGCGTTTTCAGTGGTGCATATGTGGCAAATGTCAAACACCGCTGTATTCGTATACTGCAAGTGCAGACTTTTGCCACCAATGCGCCGCTGAGGGCGCGCCCGAAGGGTAAACCGCCGTTTTTGTAGAGCGCTGTGCAGACTGTAAAATTTGAGCACGTCAAAAATTCCACTTAACATGTTGCTCATCTTTCTTTCGAACAATTATTCTCGTTGGTTTATGAAATATGCGGGTTAAGAATCTTTATAAATATTCAGTGAACCACGTTGCCGTTATCGCCACCGTGCCCTGTGCCGGTGA
>PUNP01000226.1 GCA_003551785.1 Candidatus Brocadiaceae bacterium
GGCTTCATCCAGCTTTTCAAGGGTTTCATAGGGAAGCTGCATATCGGCTATCTCATACATAGGACTGAAATGCTCAGGTTTGGAACCTCCGAGAATGATGGTCGTAACATGCGGTTTACTTTTAAGCCAAAGTATTGCACATTGATTCATCTGTAAATCATTGTCTTGGGCCGCCCTTCTATTTGCCTGTACAATCTTGATGATTTCATCATCATATAAAAGTTTCTTACCACGTTTGCCGGAGAAGCGTGCATTTTCCGGCGGAGTAACTTCACCATTTTCACCATGATATTTACCGGTAAGTATTCCCCCGCCGAGAGGACCATAGCACATTACTGCGACATTAAACCTGCGGGACATAGGGACAATTTCCTGTTCCAACTGGGGATTCACCATTGAATAAGAGGTTTGGACGGAAATCAGAGGGTTGAGCCGGCGTGCATGGCAAGTTCCAAGCATATAGCCCATCTGCCAGGCGTAATGATTGGAAACTCCCCAGTAACGGATCTTGCCCTGTCTTACAAGATTATCCAGAGTATCCAGCGTTTCATCCAGGGGAGTAGTGGGATCGGGATGGTGCAATTGATAAAGGTCCACATAATCGGTCTGAAGCAGCCTGAGACTGCGTTCGAGCTGATTGATGATATTGACGCGGCTGTTGCGTCCCACCTTCTTGTCTCGCGTATGGCGGCGATACACTTTAGTCGCAATGTATAAACGCTCGCGTTTCTGCGGGCTGAGTATCTTCCCCAGCATCTCTTCGCTGCCTGGATAGCTGTCGGCAGTGTCAATAAAATTTACTCCCCGGTCAATAGCTTCATCAACTATCAAACGGGAATCTTCAAGGCCTATTTGTTTCCCGAAAGCCATGGTTCCAAGACAGAAACGTGATACTTGCATACCGCTATTGCCAAAATGTATATACTGCATTATAACAAATCCTCCTGTTAAAATTAGCAATTCAAAAAGAACAAATTTCCATATATCGTAAGTCCTTATTAAACACCATTACACCACCACCGTGCCCTGTGCCGGAGGAATGATAATTATCAGTTGCTGTATTTAATTGAATGCGCTTAGATAAGGTGCCGCTTCACCTCCGAGAACATCACCCAGCATATCCTTTACGGAAACCTCTGTCCCGTTCACTATGCCGTTTTCGCTCTCACAGCCGTCTTCAAGAGACTTCAGACCGGCTTCAACAGCGGCTGTCACCCAGAATCCCGTCTCGTGCGGTGAGAGGAGTTTCAATCTCTCTTCCTCACTCATGTCCCCGTTCTGCAGGGAGTAGATGGCACCAAATATTCTGCCGGGGTAACTCATGCCGAATCCGGTGGCGTTCCCATGATTATCGATATTTCTGAACAGCATATTCGGTTCCCTCAGTCCCATATCATGGCTGAGTTCAGACAGGCCGCAGCGAGTGCCGTCAAGGTCAATCAACCCGTCTGTAAAGATAAGTTTCGACTCGCCGACAGAAACCCCCCAAGCGGCATTAGGCAGATGCCATCCAGTGACAATGTGTGCGGTAGTTGAGTTGGAAAAGACTACATCAATACTGACCATATCCTGACCATCAACCGATATGGGACCCAATGATGGAAGTTTTTGACTCCAGGAATGGGCGCGAACCGACTCCGGCACAAGAGGAACTATCCACAGCAGCGTGTCCAGCATATGCGAGCCCAAAAAAGTCAGCGGCGAATTTTTTTCCGCAAAATCCCTTGAAGCGAAAAAACGGGGTTCATGATTGGGGTCCGTAACAAGCAGTTTATCAAGCATGTACCAGGTTGAGGTCTGATACTGTCCCAGAGCACCGCTTTGAGCACGTTGCGCAGCGGCGAGTGTCCTGGGATCATGCCGCTTGTGGAAATCCACCCCCATCAACCTACCCGTACGTTTAGCCGTATCAACCATTGAATGGGCGTCAGAGACGTTCGAAGCCAGCGGTTTGGGCACCATAACATCACATCCCGCCTCCAGAGCTGCGACTGCGGGCTGCGCGTGCATCACGTCAGGGGTATTTATCTGAACTGCATCGAGGTCCACTTTCTCAAGCATATCATGATAATCTTCAAAACGTGCCCCCTGCGAAATATTAGCGCGTTCGCAAAACCAGTTTAAGGCCTGCTCGTCAACGTCGGCAGCCGCGACAATATCGAACATGTCCGCCCATTGACTGTTAAAGAAAAAATACTGGTATATCTCACGCACAACACTACCTGTACCTATTAATCCAATGCGTAAAGGTCTGCTCATTATCCGTCTCCTCCTTTATCAAAGTTAAGTGGAGCATCGTTTTAAATTTGCTGCATATGCACCACTGAAAACGCGTGAAATATTCAGTCAATGTATCGGTGGTATAAACGATTATTCTCCGATAATTTTGATAAGCAGACGCTTCGGTCTCCTGCCGTCAAACTCACCATAAAATATCTGCTCCCATGGACCGAAATCCAGCCGCCCATCCGTGATAGCCACCACGACTTCCCGCCCCATCACCTGACGTTTAAGATGGGCGTCCGCGTTATCTTCGTATCCATTATGAGCATATTGGGATACCGGTTCATGCGGTGCAAGCTCCTCAAGCCACTTTTTATAATCCTGGTGCAGCCCGCTCTCATCATCATTAATGAACACACTGGCAGTAATATGCATAGCATTAACGAGACACAAACCCTCTTTGACTCCACTCTCATCAACGGCCTGCTGCACTTGAGAAGTAATATTGCGGAATCCCATCCGAGCGGGTATATTAAAAGTCAACTCTACTTTATGGCTTTTCATTATTTAACCTCCTAAGTGTCAATAAAGTCTGGTTAACGAAAAAAAACTGTAAGTGTTCACCGAGAGCCAACAAATATTCATTATAATACATACTGTAAACGTCTACAAGGTAAAACCTGATGAGAAAATAAAAGGGTATTCCGGAATTGCCAATACGCAAAAAGCTTTACAGCGCAAATTCTTAGTGGCCGAAAAGGCAATCAAAGGTTCGTAGTGAGCCTTTCCTGGGCTCCGGAGTCCGGAAATTGCTACGCGCTCCCCTGGACGCTTGAAAGCGTCCACTACGAAACGGGTTTTCGGCCAAACCCCTGGCGTCACTTTTTGTTGCAAGAAAGTCGCAATACTATTATAATTTCAGTTTAAGCATGTATTGGAACCACCTGTCAGCACCGTGTTCGATGCAGCTGGCAGGCATAACGTATTTGGGGCGAATCACCACAGATGAACACAACTATTCACTAAATTCTGTAATGTAAAAACTTTCACGTAAAACTTACTTTTTCCGAGGTTTTAATGATGGGCATAACTTACTGGCAATATTACCTGAAAACCGCTGAAAAAATAGTTCGTGACGCCTATTCTGATATAGACAACGCAGCCGACTGGAAAAAAAAACGTTCCTTTCTGCATGAACAGTATATGAAATCGATGCAGTTACACCCCTTACCCGAACGCTCCGGCTTAAAAGTTGAAAGACACGGTAAATTTTCGGGGGATGGATTCAGCGCAGAAAAAATTGCCTACGAAATACTTCCATCCTGTTGGGGGAGTGCAAATGTTTATTTACCCACCCCCGTCCCTCAAGAACCATTACCCGGTATTCTCTACCTATGCGGTCATAAGACCATAGGCATTGAAGGCTACCACCAGCATGCTGTGATGTGGGCAAGACGCGGCTATGCATGTCTTGTTTTTGATACGATAGAGCAGCATGACGGCCGGGGAAATCATCACGGCACTTATTACGGACAACGCTTTGACTGGATATCGATGGGCTACACAGGTGCCGGGGGTGAGCTGTTCAACTCCATCAGAGCGCTCGATATTCTTTGCGGGCTGCCGGAGGTCGATAGCAAAAGGATCGGCGTGACAGGGATTTCCGGCGGCGGAGCTCAGAGCTTTTTCCTCGCAGCAGCCGACAACCGGGTAAAAGCATTGGCCACCTCATGCGGTGTGGCTATGCAGAACTATACCCTGGCTAAACGCCAGCTGCAACAGCATTGTGACTGCATGTATATCAACAATCTGTACCAGAAAAGCATAGGGGAATATGCAGGTCTTATCGCACCGAGACCTGCCCTGTACTGCTTTGCATCGAAAGATAATCTCTTCTCTCCGCCGGAATACAAATTGCTATACTCCCAGGCCAAGAAAGCTTATGAACTCATGGATGCAAGTGATAATTGTGAGCTTTTCGAATATGAGGCCCCACATATGTACAAACCCGAATCAGTTGTGAAAATTAACTCCTGGATGGATAAGCATGTAGCTGGAAAAGAGATGGACGATGTGTCTCTGAATGAGCCGGAGTTGGCAGAACAGAAGCTGACTGTTTTTAATGGATGCCCACCCACGGAGAATAAAATGCACGTTCTCCCTGAACTGCTTTCCCCTCTCGGTTCCATACCGCTTCCGCAAAGTAAAGGTGAATGGCACAGCATACAAAAAGATGCCATCGACAAACTCAAAGAAGAAGTTTTCATCGACCACAGTAATATGCACGAAACCCTCGAAACGGAAACCGTCGGCCTCTGGGAGGACAAACCCGGACCAGGAGAAAAATACATAACCCGGCATAACTCCTACAAAGGGTCTGTTGCAGGTATGGATACCTGGGTATACACCCATATATGCCCCGAGAAGACAGACAATATTATTGTAGGACTTTGCGGAAGGGATGAAACGGCCTTCGATATGTGGCGCAACGTGTCTCCGCTGATAAGTGGTGCTCAACGCTTCTTTGCCGTTGAAGGGAGGACCGGTGGAATTAACGGCAGCGATAAATTCATGGGGAAAGATTACCTGCGTGCCGGAGCTCTTATCGGCCTGTCGCCTGTAAAAATTATGATAAGGGATTACCTCCTTCACATCGATTTCATAAACTCTCTTCCCTATATTCACGATCATGGCATCTATCTATACGGCAAAGGTGAAATGGGTGTTGCAGCCATCTATGCCACACTCCTGGACGAAAGAGTCAAAGGAGTCGTTGCAGACTCCATCCCCTCTTCACACAGGATGGGTGCTTACATACCTGGGATATTGAAAATTATGGACATCGATCATGCCATTGGCCTGCTGGCACCACGTCCTGTTGAACTTGTTAAGCCGGCGCAGGGAAGGAATAATTGGTCTCAACGGGTCTACGCACGTCTGGGCTGCCCGGAGTCTAAAATTATCACGAATAAACCTGAATTTTCTTTTTGTTAGAGGATTATCATGTTAAAAACAGAAAAGGTGGGCCTTATATCATTTGGAGTTAAAATATTCGTCACAGTCTTTAGTGTACTGCTCGTAATCTCGTTTGTGAAAGCAGAAGAGGAAGAAAGTACACATTCTGACACAGATGTTTCTCTTCAACGCCTTGAGGAGTCAGCACAACAAGGTGATATCGAAGCTATGTACCAACTCGCAATTCTTTATCAAGATGGTGATGGTGTAGAAATCAATCACGAAAAATCCGCCCGCTGGTTTCGGGAAGCTGCCAAAAAAGGACATCTACCTGCAAAAAATGAGTTAGGACTAAACTACACCCAGGGTAAGGGGGTGGAACACAGCACCACTAAGGCAGCAGATTGGTTCCGTAAGGCCGCTGAACAAGGATATGCCGCTGCTCAATTTAATCTTGGATATTGTTATGACACCGGTTATGGCGTAGAATTTGACCTTGATAAAGCTGTTGAGTGGTATCGTAAGTCAGCAAAACAGGGATTTACACTCGCACAGAATAATCTGGGGCATTATTACGAACATGGACGTGGCGTTGAACGTGATCTTGAGGTTGCAGCAGAATGGTACCGAAAGGCCGCAGAACAAGGTTATGCCAGAGCACAATACAATTTGGGGTTTGCATATATTCAAGGTCAGGGCGTTGAACGATCCCCTTCAGAGGCGGTTAAGTGGTACAGAAAATCCGCCGAGCAAGGCGACATCCAAGGTCAGAGTGCTTTGGGATTCTGTTATTACTATGGAGTCGGAATCGAACAGAACCATGAACAAGCCGCGCGTTGGCTAAGAAAGGCAGCTAACCAGGGTTACCCGCATGCCGATGAATATTTAGAAAAACTGGAGTAATAAACTAGGGACGTGGCCGAAAAGGCAATAATGGGCAAATGCCGCAGCTTTAAGTGCAACCGCGCCCCTTCCGGGGCGCATTTATCTTTGTATCATTTACTACCCCTGGTTAAAACCAGGGGCTACCTAACCTCGCCCCGCTGGGGCGAAAACAGAGACATTGCCCCGGACGGGGCAAAGTACGGTAGCCTCGGGTTTCAACCCGAGGGTGATGATTCACACGTATTTTTGCGCCCTGAAAGGGCGCGGTAGATCGTTGCGTATTAGCCATTGTGCGCTTTTCGGCCGGGCTGCCAGTGGTCCATTCCACTTGATTTTGTGTATTCAGCCGGAGCGCCGGTGGTTCAGATGCAAGGCGCAGTGAGAAGCCAGACCTTGACAGGTCGGCGCAGATCGGCAACGCAGCAGATGAGCCACCGCCGCCCGGCCCTACGGAAGGCATCCTGAAGGGCCATTTCTTCGTTGCGTCTCCGCAGGGCCCCTTGGGGGTCGACTTTGTCGCCGCGCCTTGAAATGACCTCGTCAGAATGCCTCTGAATCCACAAAATCAAGTGGAATGGACCACTGGCCCGCTTTTTCACGCGGATTAGAACAGGTGCATACGGCGTCTAATTAACCACTCGGCAATTAAGATTGAAATAATAAGAAAGAAATATATCCCTCTAAACTGCAACAAAGATTCAGTTCGCTGCACCTGACGCTGAATAAGCTGCGATTCAATATCTTCGCTGAGCTTTTCGACCCCCTCTTCGGCTTCCTTATACGCATCACCCCCTGATCGCGCACCGAGGTCAGTCAGGAAACTATGATCAACATAGATATTAGCCCCTTCGTTCAGGCGGGAACCAACCCACATATCTCTTTCATAGGTTTCAAGTTCCTCGTTATCAACGTATGCACTGAAATGAAACTTATAACTGCCGCGCTTCTGGAATAAAGCCCTGGTTCTGAACGCCTGATCAGCGCCAGGACGGCGTTCGATTGGCAAACTTTCTGTATGGTCATCATGGGTTCGGCGAGCTTCTATTGTAAGCTGCCCTTCGGCATAATCGCCCACTACCTGGATATCAATATCAGCTCTTTCACCGGGATGATAAGTGGAACGGTTAAAACTTACGTTCAGAAAACGCCCGCCGTCTTCCAGCCCCGCCAGGTAGCGAATTCCCTGCCGCCAAAAGTGGTTATAGGCCTCACGGGATGCTTCGCCGGAAGTGGACCAACGCCACATGGTATCGGTAGCCACCCCCATCACTCTTCCCAGTCCGTACGGCTGCATGGCAAGAACGCGTATATTGTCACCTTCATAGGTAGCATTCATCAGGCTGACAGCTCCCCTGCGCAGGGAACCAGGACGATTAAGGGTGTGCAGGTAAAGAGGATGCGCTTCCTGCATCCTTTGACTCCACCCCCTGATAACATCCTGCCTGAGCACAGCTGAAGTCAAACTTATTCCCGTACGACCTCGAACAAGCTCGGGTTCACCTGAACGCAAGGACCAGGGAAA